>JAZKEJ010000116.1:0-3778 GCA_040387095.1 Pseudomonadota bacterium
CATTCAATGTATCAATAATATTACCGACTCCTGCCTTATAGCGGCCTAAAGCCACCCGATAAGATTGTTCTGCACTATTCACTAATACTTCGGTTGCCGTTACCGATTGAAGCGCCGTACGCAAGTTTTGATACGTACTCCACACATCCAGTGAAATTTGCAACTTAAGGCGGTCACGCTGGGCAGCACGCAAATCTGCAGTCGCTTCTGCGGCGCGAATCCGATAGGTTGGGGCGTATCCTGCAAATAATGGAATAGAAACCGTTAAGCCCAGCGTTGAATTGTTACTGGTGTTCAGCTGGGAGCCATCCTGCAAATTATTGGAAGTTGAAATAGAAATAGTCGGTTTAGCCGCCGCTTTGTTTGCATCGATATTCGCTTGCGCAGCTTTTAATTGTGCTTCACTCGACATTAAATCCGGACGGCGCGTGCCGGCTTGTTCAATCAAACTATTCACATCATCTAAAATACTGGAAGGCGCGCTGTTAGCGCCTGTTACCAGCGTAACTTTTTGATTGGCTGGCAAGCCCATCACATTAACCAAGTTGCCGTAAGCGATTTGCAGGTTGCCTTCACTGGTGATGCGGATGAGTGTTAATTGCGCAAAAGCGGTTTGTGCCTGTAGTTTGTCCGCTGGTGTTGCCACGCCAGCCCTGTATCTTGCATCTGCTGCTTTAAAACTTTCTTCACTGGCACGTTCTGCTTCACGCGCCGCATCTAAGGCAGCGATATTGGCCTGCACTTGGTAATAAGCCACGGTTGCCGTTAATAATACGCTTTGCACAACGCTGCTTTGACTGGCGCTGGCAGAAAGTAATAATTGGCGCGCATTTTCTAAATTTGCATTTCGATTACCAAAGTCATATAAAAGATAATTAGCAACTAAACTGTTGCTTAGATTCATATTGGGATTATTGCGTGAACTATTTTCAGGGCTTGAAATACTTAATCCGCTTGAAATATTGGCAGTTAACGATGGTAAATAGGCCGATTTTGCAATACCTAATTGTGCTGCTTGCACGCGCGCGTTTGCCCATATTTCATTGGTTTGAGGGTTATTACAAAGGCTTGCGTCAGCCACTTCTGCCAGAGTGATGGGTTTGGATAAATCGACATTGCCACAAGGCGCATTCGGCTCTCTGTAGCCATCTGGAATTTTGGGCACGGTGTAGATTTGCGTGTTAAGTGGATCGCCATCTTTATACCAGATAGATTCTTGCGCGATGGCAACAGTACTCATGCAAGTTAATGCAATAGGCCATAAACACTTTTTTATTCTATTTGTTAGACCATTCAATTTTTTAATAACCCTGAAACTCGTACATCGATAAATGCATTTAAACATGCTGAAACGCATCATACATAACACTTGCAAGTATAAATGAGAACAGTTATCATTCGCTTCGTTATTTACATAACTTTTGAAAAATTTACACCGATTTACAGGTGGCATAAAAAGCCTTAAAGAAACAGACAACACATTGATGAAAATAATTTAATTTAAGTTTAAAAAAACAATAATTGCTGCAAACAAACGCTGGCGCAAATAATAAAAGTAATCAGAAAAAAACAATCAAATATAAACAAATAATTTAATCATTTATAAACCCCGTCAAGCCAGCCAACGGTTCTTCCTCTAGCCAGCCAGATTCTACAAATAGAGGAAAGATCCATGAGTCATATCCGTAGTCGTAAGCACAATCCAGCCCGCATCGCGGCGATGGTGGCTGCTACTTTTTCATTTGCCAGCAATATTAACGTTGTCAATGCAGCTGAAGAAATTGCAGAATTACCAGAAGTAAGTGTTAAATCTAAAAAGGAAGTGGCTTTTAAAGCGGATGAATCTGCTAGCCAAAAATTTACCAAGCCATTGATCGATACTACGCAAACGGTACAAGTTATTAAAAAAGAGTTACTGCGCGAGCAGGGTGTGTTTTCTTTAACAGATGCATTGCGTAACACGCCAGGTATTACTATGCAGTTGGGCGAGGGCGGCAATAGTACGGCGGGTGACACTTTCACCATGCGTGGTTTTAACGCTTCCAACCAATTATTTGTAGATGGCATACGCGATCTTGGCGCAGTTTCACGTGATGTGTACAACTTAGAGCAAATTGAAGTGGTTAAAGGCCCCGCAGGTGCTGATATTGGACGTGGCGCAGCCAGCGGCTACATTAATTTAATCAGTAAATTACCCAGTCTGACCGGCCAAAATTATGCAACAATCGGCTATGGCACAGCAAACAAAAAGCGCGCAACGATCGATGTCAATCAAGCCATTGGTGAAGCGTCTGCAATACGATTGAATGCATTGGCTTTTGACGGCAATGTGGATAAGCGTGATGAAGTGGATAATCAAAACTTCTCAATTGCACCTTCTATTGCATTCGGCTTAGGTGGCGATACGCGTTTTTATCTTTATTCACAGCATATTCGTCAAGACAATACGCCCGATGGCGGAATTCCAACGATTGGTATGCGCGGATTTTATAACGCGAATGCTACGTTGAGGGCCGGCAACAAAGTTGATCGGGAAAATTTCTACGGCAGCGATAACGATAGGGAAAAAGTTGATGCGAATATGATCACCGCTAAGTTTGAGCATGATCTCAATGACCATACGACGATTCGTAATATCACACGCTTTGGTCAAACAGAACTAGACCGCATCACTACCGGTGTTGGTGCATTAACGGCAACAGGCGGCCCATCGACGTGGACAGTTGCACGCTCACGCCAAAGAATTGATCGTGAAGACCAGATTGTTGTTAACCAAACCAGTATTAACAGCGCATTTGATATCGGTGGTTTTAAAAACTCGTTTGTCGGTGGTCTTGAGTTGATGCATGAAAGCCAGAAAACCAAAGGCTTCACTGCTGCTCCTGCAAGTGCTACTAATCTTACCGCTGCTAATCTTTACAATCCTAATGAAAACGATCCGTTAGCCAATCCTGTTGCTAATGGCAATAATATTGATGGCAGTGTGATGACAACGGCACTCTATGCTTTTGATACGGTAGATTTAACCGACAGATGGCAAGTTAACGCTGGTTTGCGTTATGAGCGTTACAAAATCAAGACAGAATCGGGCGTTGTAACCACGCGCCTTAGCGATTCTGATCATTTATTAAGTTACAAAGTGGGCGCATTATTTAAGCCTGCAAGCAATGGCAGTATTTATGCCGCTTACGCAACGTCATATACGCCACCAGGCAGCGGCAACGCAAACGCAAACTTTGCATTGTCTGCCACTGCCAACAATGTGAATAACAGCGCGCTAGATCCACAAAAAACCGACAATATTGAAGTCGGTACTAAATGGGATTTGCTAGACAATCAATTGAATGTGACAGCGGCAATTTTCCGTACTGAAAACGATAATCAGACTTCATTCAACGATCTGCTTTTACCTCAGCAAATTGGTAAAACGCGTGTCACCGGTGTTGAATTGCTTGCGGTTGGACATTTAACCGAATATTGGCAGCTATCAGCTGGCATCACTAAATTGAATGCTAAAGCGCTGAATCAGCAGAATGCGACAGGCATTGATACAACTGGTGTGCAATGGACGCCCGATTACAGCGCCACTGTTTGGACGCAATATGCGTTTAATAACTTCACAGTTGGCGCAGGCGCGCGTTATATGGGTGAGCAAAAACGTCTAGTCACAACTGCTAATTCTGCAACAGCCAATACGCCTGAAATTCAATCTTATGTTGTCGCGGACGCGATGCTTGCTTATGCCGTGAACAAGAATTTGAACTTGCGTCTGAATGTG
>JAZKEJ010000117.1:0-3740 GCA_040387095.1 Pseudomonadota bacterium
AACTCGCGACCTATACCTTGGCAAGGTATCGCTCTACCAGCTGAGCTATTCCCGCATCGTTAAGACAGCCAGCATTATAGCGGTTTTCAAGCTAGCGTCAAGACTAAATCTACTAATTAATGACTAAAGTTAACGATTAATTTTGAATAAAAAATCTTAGTTAATTGATTCTTTTATATGTGGCCAAGCAGCCTTTAGATAATAAGCCATTGATAACAATGTTAAAAAAGCAGCAAATATAATCAAGATTTGACCTGCAAATTTAGTATTAAAACTACCCAAATAGCCTAAATTTAAATTGTCATAGTACAGCAGCAACAATATCGCACTCATTTGCGCCGCAGTTTTAACTTTGCCGATAGTTGCCACAGCCACATTACTGCTTTTGCCAGTGCCAGCCATCCATTCCCGCAAGGCGCTAACGGCAATTTCACGGCCAATGATAATCAAGGCGATTACTGCACCAATGCGCTCAAACTCAACTAATACAATTAAAGCGGCTGCGACCATCAGTTTATCGGCGACTGGATCTAAAAATGCACCAAACTTTGAGGTTTGATTGAATTTACGCGCCCAGAAACCATCCAGCCAATCGGTAAAAGCTGCCAGTGCAAATACCCATGTTGCCGTTACATTAACCCAGTGAGCTGGAATCGCCGCTAAGCTGGCTTTGTCGTTTGGCAAATAAAAAATTCCCACAAATACGGGAATCAGTGCAATGCGTAAAACGGTAAGAATATTGGGAATTGTCCACAACATATTGATCTTTATAACACTTTAATTATTATCAAACTTTTTTGTTAATGAAGTTGCTCGTAAATTTTTTCCGCCAGCAATTGGCTGATACCTTCAACTAGCGCCAATTCGTCCATACTAGCACTTTTCACCCCGTCTAATCCACCAAAGCGCGTTAACAATGCTTTGCGGCGTTTCGCACCAACGCCTTCAATATCTTCCAAACTTGAGGTAATACGTGCTTTGGCACGCTTGGCACGATGTCCTGTGATGGCGAATCGATGCGCTTCATCGCGAATCTGCTGCAGCAAATGTAAACCTTGATTATCTTTTTCCAGATTCAGCATTTCACCTGTGTCAGAGAAAATCATGGTTTCCAAACCTGGCCTGCGTTCTTCGCCTTTAGCGATACCAATCAGCAAAATATCTTCCAGCCCAACTTCTTGCATGACTTCAATCGCAATCCCCAGTTGACCTTTGCCGCCATCAATAAACACCAAGTCAGGCCGAACACCCTCACCTGCCGCCACTTTTTTGTAACGCCGGGTCAGTACATCACGCATCGCTGCATAATCATCCCCAGGCGTAATGCCCGTAATGTTGTAACGTCTGTATTCGCTGTTTTGCAAATTGCCTTTATCAAACACTACGCAACTACCCACGGTCGCCTCGCCCATTGTGTGGCTGATATCAAAGCATTCAATGCGCTCGGTGGATTCTGGTAGATTTAACGCCTCTCTTAACGCATTCAAACGCGCTTCCTGGTTGCTGGCGGCGGCTTGCTTTTGCGTTAATGCCAGCTCGGCATTGGTTTGCGCCATTTTTAACCACACACGTTTATCACCAATGGCATTGGTAATGATTTTTATTTTGCGGTCACTTTGCTCGCTAAACGCCAGCTCAAAAGTTTTGCTATCGACTTCTACCCCGCACACAATCATCGGCGGTGTATTCTGTGCTGTGTAATGTTGTGTTAGAAACGCTTCCACCGTTTCCACTACATCGGCATCTTGCGCATTTTTGGGCATAAAACTTTTATCACCCAAATGACGTCCGCCACGAATCATCACTAGGTTAATGCAATGCTGACCTTGAATATTCGCACAAGCAATCACATCCGCATCAGACACGCTAAAATCGCTGACAAACTGCTTGGCTTGCACTTGACGCAAAGCCTGCATGCGGTCGCGAAAAATCACCGCCATTTCATATTCCTGATTCGCCGCCGCCGTATTCATTTTGTCGCCCAAGGCATCAATCACCTCGTTGGTTTTGCCCTCTAAAAACAAGGCAGCCATATTCACATCATGCGCATAGTTTTCAGGCGCAATGTAACCCACACAAGGTGCAGTACAGCGTTCAATCTGATATTGCAGACATGGCCGGCTACGATTGGCAAATACCGTATTTTCACAAGTACGCAACTTAAACACTTTTTGCAAAAGCTGAATACTTTCGCGCACTGCGCCAGTGCTAGGAAAAGGTCCGAAATAACGATTTTTGCCAGTTAATTTATTATTTTGACGCTGTGCACCGCGATGAAAAGCCAGACGTGGAAAATTATCGCCTGTGAGTGTTATGTATGGGTAAGACTTATCATCGCGAAACAGCACGTTGTAACGCGGCATCAAACCTTTAATCAGGTTATTTTCCAGCAGTAACGCTTCTGCTTCACTACGCGTCACCGTCGTTTCTATCTTAACGACATTACTCACCATCATGCGCGTGCGCGGGCTAGGCAAGTTTTTATTAAAATAGCTAGAAACCCGCTTTTTAATATCTTTTGCTTTACCAACATAAATCACCTCTTCCAAAGCGTTAATCATGCGATATACGCCCGGCAGATTGGGAAGGTTTTTTAGGATGAGTTTAGGGTCGAACATGCCAACATTTTAGCACTTACCAATGTATTTAAGCACCGTCATTCCCACCTGCACGGTAATGACGATGCTTAAATGTTTGCTATGAAATTAAAGCTATTCAGCCAGCAACTTGCCGCCGATCGCCCAATCTTCATAAGCGACTTCTTCAAACGTAATATAGGTATACGATTTGGGTTTATGCGCTAGGCGCTCTAAGGTTTCGGTGATTTCTTTGGCGATTTGCGCTTTTTGTTCACGAGTCACTTCGCCGGCTAATTTAACGTTTACGTATGGCATTTAAATACTCCTTTAATTTAATCAAGACTCATTACAAGACTTCAACTACTTAATGGTGATGATCATGTGACGAATTTCCACTCACTCCGTATTGCCCATCGCCTTGTTTTAGAGCAAGGCGGATATCGTTCGCCAATTTTATCGTCACCACTAAAATCAATGCAGAAATAAATAGCGATAAAATGGGGTCTGCCGCCAACCAGCCTGTAAAATAAATCAATGCACCAGCCAGCAATGCGGCGATTGAACCCAGCAGATCGCCCAACACATGCAACAAGGCAGCGCGGTGATTCAAATTATCTTTACCGCCATGATGATGTGCCTGATGATGCAACCGCTGCGCCACAATCACATTGACCAGCAAACCAATAAATGCAATCAACATGACATAACCACCAGTAATATTAGGCGGATTTTTTAAGCGTTGAAGCGCTTCAAATACAATCCACACCACCACGATTAACATTAAAACAACATTAATAATCGATGCGCGGATCTCAATCTGGCTTTGCCCGGAAGCGTGTTTTGTTGATCGGTTTTTTTGTGCTTGGGCAGACGCAAACCAAGCCAATGCCAGCGCAAATACATCTGAGAACATATGCCATGCATCGCCTAAAAGTGCCAATGATTGTGTCCAAATCCCGCCGGCAAATTCGATTACAGCAAACGCTAAAATCAAAAAAAATGGAACGGCGAACGGATTGCCATGAGAGTGATTGTGGTCTTCTGGCTTCGGTTTATTCAATTCTTTCCCTTTAATAAAGCATGCTTAACGCTTTAATTTACCTAAATATTTAATGGAATCATACAAGAAATTGCGGCTTTACCTCTATAATTTTGCCATGC
>JAZKEJ010000118.1:0-4566 GCA_040387095.1 Pseudomonadota bacterium
AATATTGCCGATCACGGCTACACCATCGCTGTTTACAACCGCGACCCTAAAAAAATGCTGAACTTTGTAGAAGAATGTAAAAAAAATGAGCCATCACATGAAAATGTTGTGGGACATGCAGATTTAGCTTCTTTCGTATTAAGCATCAAACGCCCGCGCAAAATCATTTTGTTGGTTAAAGCCGGCAGCGCGACAGATGTAACCATTAACGCATTATTGCCATTCTTAGAGCAAGGCGACATTATTATTGATGGCGGCAACTCATTATGGACAGACACCATCCGCCGAGAAAAAGAGCTGGTTGCTAAAGGCATCGAGTTCATTGGTTCAGGCGTTTCAGGTGGTGAAACTGGCGCACGTTTTGGTCCATCATTAATGCCATCAGGCACACGTAAAGCATGGTCTAGCTTAGAGCCAATCTGGCGCGATATCGCAGCTAAAGTTGACCCAACGACAGGCGAGCCATTAGAAGGCGGCACACCTGGCAAACCAGTTGAAGGCGGTTTCTCCTGTGCTGAATACATTGGCCCCGACGGTGCTGGTCACTACGTCAAAATGGTGCACAACGGTATCGAATATATCGATATGCAATTGATTTGCGAAGCTTACTGGTTGATGAAAAACCTGCTTGGCATGCCAGCAGACGAAATTGGTAAGGTATTTGCTGAGTGGAACAAAGGCGAATTATCCAGTTTCTTGATTGAAATTACGGCTGATATCTTGCAACAAAAAGATCCAATGACTAAAGGTTTCTTGGTAGATCAAATCTTGGATACCGCCGGTCAAAAAGGTACGGGGCAATGGACGGCTGCCAACGCGCTGGAGTTAGGTGCGCCGGCTAATGCAATTGCCGCTGCTGTTTATGCGCGTGCACTTTCTAGCCTAAAAGAAGAGCGTGTTGAAGCAAGTAAAATCTTAAAAGGTCCAGAGATTAAACAAGAAGCAGATAAAGCAGCGATTATCGAAGCGATTAAAAATGCGCTGTATTGCTCAAAAATCTGTGCTTACGCCCAAGGCTTCCAGTTAATGGACAAAGCGCAAGTGGCTTATAACTGGAAATTGAATTTTGGTGAAATTTCACAAATCTGGCGTGGTGGTTGCATCATTCGCGCACGTTTCTTGCAAAAAATCACTGATGCTTATGCATTGAATTCACGTTTGAAAAACTTGATGTTAGACCCATATTTCACCAACTCAATGAATGATGGTCAAGCAGGCTGGCGTAAAGTAATTGCACTGGCAGTCACCAACGGTATTCCAGCGCAAGGTTTTGCGGCAGCATTGGCTTATTATGATGGTTATCGCAGTGCAGATTTGCCGGCTAACTTGTTACAAGGTCAGCGTGATTACTTCGGCGCACATACTTATGAGCGTAAAGATCAACCGCGTGGTCAGTTCTATCACTTGGATTGGCCTGAAGCGGGTCGTCCACAATTGGAAATTGATTAAATTACTGGTTGAGATTAAGTAAGATCAAAATGGTGGGTTGCTTTAAAAGCGGCCCACTATTTGAAGGATTTAAGAGTTAAATACGAGTAAAGGATTGTGGTTAAGCGTTATACACAATCGCCATAAGCTTCTAGAAATCGAGTCATACTTTTAGATTTTTGTAGTTTTACAATATCAGCTTCTTGGACTTTTACTTTATCGGACTTTTGATTTAGTTGGGGTTCGTGAATTTCATTGAATAGCTGTGGTTTTGGCTCTGATTGCATTTGAAATACAGGTTTTACTTTTAGTGCTTGCATTATAATTTCCTTAAAAATTCCTTTTGGGAGTTAAAACAACAGAAATTTTGTTTCTGTTATACATGTGAATACAATTTATCAAAAAAATTCACTCAGTTCATGTATTGAGTTAATAAATCAATAAAATCATGACTGTTCGCTAGTTAACGCGCTTAAAGCGTTGCGGAATACACGAAATAATATTTTTTATTACTGCAGTTTAAGTGTGCTGCGACATTTGCAGACGATAATTGCAATTAAACTTAATACTCAAATTTGGTTGAATAATGAACATATTCATTAATGGCAATGCTAAAGTTTTTGATACTGCTGAATTGACGGTTGCATCTTTGGTTGTCGCGCTGGATTTGGCAGGCAAGCGTTTAGCGATTGAGAAAAATGGTAAAATCGTGCCGCGCAGTCAATTTGCTGACGTGTTATTACAAGAAGGTGATAAGCTGGAAATCGTTGGTGCTGTGGGTGGCGGTTAATATTAAGTGTAGGTTTGTAGCAATTCAATTAAATTAATAGTAAATAAATATGTCAGAACAACTCATTATCGCAGGAAAATCTTACCATTCACGTCTATTGGTCGGTACAGGTAAATATAAAGACTTTACCGAGACGCGAGCTGCGATTGATGCCAGCGGTGCGCAGATTGTCACAGTGGCGATTCGGCGTACCAATATTGGGCAAACTGTGGGTGAGCCGTCCTTACTGGAATATTTGCCGCCAGAACAATTTACCTATTTGCCTAATACTGCCGGCTGTTATTCGGCTGATGACGCCGTACGCACATTGCGTTTGGCACGCGAGTTGTTAGATGGCCATAAATTGGTAAAACTGGAAGTATTAGGCGACGCAAAAACACTGTATCCCAATGTGATTGAAACGATTGCCGCTGCCAAAACCTTGGTAAAAGATGGTTTTGATGTGATGGTTTACACATCGGATGATCCGATAATTGCTAAACAGCTGGAGGATATCGGCTGTTGCGCGGTAATGCCGCTGGCTTCGCTGATCGGTTCCGGCATGGGTATTTTGAACCCGTGGAATCTACAGATTATTATTGAAAACGCGAAAATCCCTGTGCTGGTTGATGCGGGTGTCGGCAGCGCGGCAGACGCTGCGATTGCGATGGAGCTTGGTTGTGCTGGGGTGCTAATGAATACCGCAATTGCCGCTGCGCGTGATCCAGTAATGATGGCGGGTGCGATGAAAAAGGCGATCGAAGCGGGGCGCGAATCTTTTCTTGCTGGCAGAATGGCCAAAAAACTGTATTCAGCCAGCCCAAGTTCGCCCACGTCAGGTTTAATCGGTTAATAAAATATGAGCACTCAACCGCATTATGCATTCTCAGTTTCTGTGCAAGTAGCCTACTTGCCCGATCAATCGGATGCGGAAGAGCGTCGATTTGCGTTCGCCTATACTGTGAAAATTACCAATGTAGGCAACGTTGCTGCGCAATTAATCAGTCGCCATTGGGTGATTACGGATAGTAACGATGTTGTTCAGGAGGTGAAAGGTTTAGGTGTGGTAGGTGCGCAGCCATTGCTGAATCCGAATCAGCAGTTTGAATATACTAGCGGCACTGTATTGGGCACTGAAGAAGGAAGAATGCAAGGCAGTTATTTTTTTGTGGCGGTTGATGGCACGCAGTTTGAAGCGATTATTGAGCCATTTGCATTGACTCAACCTCGAGTATTGCATTAAATATATCTATGCAGCGCTTAATTGGCCTTGTTTTATTAGTCATATTAACCACTTCTTGTGGTGAAAAAAATGCCAAACCTGTTGTCGTAAAACCTAGCTTGCCTGCTTGCAATTGCCCGCAACAACCAATTCAACTGCCGCCTGCTACGCAGACAGGTAAGCTAGAACCTACTCCGGAATCAATAATTGTAAAACCTGACAGTAAGTTGGCGGATTACAGCCTGCTGAAGCCTGCAAATTGGGAAGAAGTAGACGGCTTAATGCAGGACGATTTAAGCGCTGCTTGGGGCGCGTGGCTGCAAAGTTGTAGCACACTTAAGAACAAACCGCAGTGGCAAACGGTTTGCAGTGTAGCTAAAACGCTTTTAAAGCCAAGCAACGCAACGATTATCGATTATTTGAGCACTCAGTTTGATGTATATAGTGCGACTAATATAGATGGCAGCAATATCGGTTTGGTTACCGGTTATTATGAACCTTTGCTACAAGGCGGCCGCAAGCAATCTGCTCAATATCCTTATCCCTTATATAAGCAGCCTAATGATATTGTTAGCGTAGAGTTGGCCGATATTTATCCAGACCTTAAATTTAAACGCATACGCGGGAAGTTGATAGAGACTACGCAAGGCGCAAAAAAACTAATACCGTATATGACGCGTGCTGAAATTGAGGCCAATCCATCGCCATTAGCAGGCAATGAAATTGTATGGATTAACGATATTATTGATGTATTTTTCTTGCAGATTCAAGGCTCTGGCTTAGTTAATATGGATGACGGTACGCAAGTCCACGTAGGTTATGCGGATCAAAATGGCCACCCTTATCACTCGATTGGGCGCTTATTAATTGAGCGCGGCGAGTTAACTGCTGATCAAGCATCTATGCAAGGCATTAAAAATTGGGCACGAAATAATTTGGATAAATTACGTGATTTGCTTAACAGCAATCCCAGTTACGTATTTTTTAGAGAGTTGCCAGCTGATCTTCCAGGTCCGCTGGGTGCGCTTGGTGTGCCAATTACGCCGGAACGTAGCGTGGCGATAGATCCAAAATACGTACCTTTGGGTGCCCCACTATTCCTATCTACCACACAACCCAATAGTACAAAACCATTGAAACGCTTGAT
>JAZKEJ010000119.1:0-2759 GCA_040387095.1 Pseudomonadota bacterium
TAATAAAGTCCGCTACGATCAAGAAATAGCCAGCGAAACCCATTTGATTGATTATCTTGCACTCAAACTCAAGTCTGGCTTCATATTCTGGTCGTTTGGCATCACGCTTAACCTCTTCCGGAAAAAGACTTTTTAATCGAGCTGCCAAACCGACATGCGATTGCGCGACTAAATAAGTATCCAGGCTTGACTGGTCAGGTGGTGTGAAGTTGGGTAAATAATTTTTACCTAGCTCAATCAGTAAATTGCAGCGTTTAGCAATTTCAACGCTATTCAATAAAGCCTCAGGAACATCTGCGAACAGAGCGCACATTTCTGCTTGTGACTTAAAGTATTGCTGCTGAGTGAAGTTTTTGGGCCGGCGCTTATCTGCCAGCATATAGCCTTCGGCAATACAGGTGCGCGCTTCATGCGCTTTGAAATCATCAGGCGTTGTAAACTGTATGGGATGTGTTGCCACCACTGGCAAATCGGCAATACCAGCTAAATCCAATATTTGCTGAATTAAGATTTCTTGTGCAGGATTATCTTTAGGCTCATCAACGCGTTGGATTTCCAGATAAAAACGATCAGGGAATAATTCGGACCAAGCATGGGTTAACTGCGTTGCAAGCGAAGTGTTTCCAGCATTCAATGCTGCGCCAATATCGCTTTGCGCATGACCAGAAATGAGCAGCAAACCTTCGGCATCCTGTAACCACTCTCGCTTAATCTCTGCACGCCCACGATACTGATTTTCAAGATAAGCGCGACTCAATAGTGCGCATAATTGCCGATAACCAACTGTGTTTTGCACTAACAGTAATAAGCGATGTGCCTGATCACGATTTTTAGTGTTTTCCAGCCAAATATCGCAGCCCAAAATCGGTTTGATGCCACGACTGCGCGCTGCTTTGTAAAATTTAATCGCGCCAAATAGATTGCTTAAATCTGTGAGCGCCACCGCTGGCATGTTATCTTTACTGGCAACATCAATATAATCGTCAATACGAACTATGCCATCTACAATTGAATACTCACTGTGACAACGCAGGTGGACGAACTGTTGACTGGCGATTTGTGGTACGTCTGACTGGATATTGACTACATTTTGCATGCCTCTATTTTACTCGCCCTAAATAACTTGGCGCAAAATAAATGAGCAAAAACCTTACTTTTTAATGCAAAAAAACCGCTAGACTTTTTGCATAAAGTCTAGCGGTTTTTGCCTAAAATCTAAATATTAAGTCAGTGTTTGGTTTGCTTCATAGACAATAACTCATTGACTTTACTCATCAATTCTTCATCATGAACTGGCTTGCCGAAGAAAGCATCCACACCAATTTCTTTTGCTAGGTTTTGATGTTTATCGGCTGTCCGTGAACTAATCATAATCAGAGGAGTATTTATGGTTCGTACATCATCCCGAATATTTCTCGCCAATCCAAACCCATCCATTCGTGGCATTTCAATGTCCGTTAGAATAATGTCTGGCGTAGAATCCTGAAGAACCTGCATGGCATCCATACCATCTTTTGCCACCAACACCTCATAACCTTCTCGTTCTAACAAACGGCTCAGCACCTTGCGCATTGTCAGTGAATCATCGACGATTAAAGCACGCGGCTTACTGATTGCTTGAGTCGCTTTTTTGGTTGTTTTAACCATCACGCTGCCTACCGCCAATATTTCACGATTAGCCAGTTGCACAGGATTAATAATCAACATAATCTTACCATCACCGGCAACCGTTGCCCCCACAATGCCCGGCACACGCGCTAATTGTGCGCCAATAGGCTTCATAACAGCTTCCTGATTGCCTATTACCTCATCAATATGCAGCGCAATATTATAGGAGCCGCTACGTAGCAAAAGCACAGAAGAATAAGCATGATCTTCTGGCTGATGCTCTTCATGATCTAGCAATTTAGACAAATAATGAATTGGATATTGTTTGCCCGTCCAACTGATTACACCTGCATTGTAGGCATTCACCAAATCTTGACGCTTGATTTTTTGCGCCTGCTCGATCATCCCTACTGGCAATGCATAAATCGATCCACCGGAACGTACCGCCAGCACTTGCGCCACAGTTAATGTGACTGGCAAGTGCACATTGAATACGGTGCCTTTGCCAAACTCACTATTTAAATCGACCCGACCGCCTAATCCACTAATATCATTGCGCACTACATCCAATCCAACACCGCGACCTGAAATCTGTGATACTTTATCTGCCGTCGAGAAGCCCGATTCAAAAATAATAGACATGAGCGATTGCTCGGTGATTTCAGCCGTCTCATCAATTAACTTGTTTTTAATGGCTTTTTCTTTGACACGTTGTAAGTTAATGCCTGCGCCGTCGTCAGTCACAGTAATATGAATCTCATCATTTTCTTGACGTATTTTTAGCCGAATTGTACCAACTTCAGATTTACCCTGTTTTTTACGCTCTGCTGGCAACTCTAATCCGTGTGCTACTGCATTACGTAACAAATGCTCTAATGGCGCGCCTAATTTATCCAGCACACTGCGGTCAATTTCCGTTGCTTCACCATCGATCACTAAATCTACCGATTTTTTCAGTTCACGTGCCGTCTGGCGCACAATGCGCTGCAAGCGCTCTGCAATTTGCTGGAATGGCAACATCCGCACACCTAACAATGTTTGTTGCAAATCGCGATTCATACGGTTTTGCTGCTGCAGCGCAGCTTCAGACTGGCCCAGATTAGTTAACAAGCCATGCTGAATGGTTGCCACGTCATTGACGCTCTCTGCAA
>JAZKEJ010000120.1:0-4352 GCA_040387095.1 Pseudomonadota bacterium
TCATAAATCTGCCATGCTTCCAGCGCCATGGTTTGCGCGCGCGGATCAGCCAAGCCTATATCTTCAATTGCCATGCGGATGATTCGGCGGCCTAAATAAAGTGGGTCTGCACCACCATCAATCATGCGTAAAAACCAATATAAAGCCGCATCTGGATTACTGCCGCGCACTGATTTATGCAGCGCCGAAATCTGGTCGTAAAACGCTTCGCCACCTTTATCAAAACGGCGCAATTTGCTGGACATAGTTGTTTGCAAAAACGCTTCGTTTATCTCGGTAACATTCGCGCCTTCAGCCGCGTTAAATAAACCTTCCACAAAGTTCAGCAAACGCCTTGCATCGCCATCTGCATAATCTAACACTTGTTCTTTGACTGCATCGGTTAACTTAACACCTGGCGCAACTAATTGCTGCGCGCGAGTTAACAGCAAATCTAATTCAATTTCTGATAACGCATTCAGTACAAAAACTTGCGCGCGGCTTAGCAATGCACTATTCACTTCAAATGAAGGGTTTTCAGTAGTCGCGCCAATAAAGGTAATCAAGCCGCTTTCTACAAATGGTAGAAAAGCGTCTTGCTGGCCTTTATTGAATCGGTGTACTTCATCGACAAATAAAATGGTTTTTCGGCCATGTTGTTGCAAGGTTAATTCGGCGCGCTCTACCGCTTCGCGAATATCTTTAATACCAGACATCACGGCTGAAATCGGCACAAAATCGGCATCTGCGGTATTGGCAATCAAACGCGCCAAAGTAGTTTTGCCCACGCCTGGCGGCCCCCACAGAATCATGGAAGGTAATTTACCGGATTGGAATGCTAATCTTAATGGTTTATTTTCGCCCAATAAATGCGATTGCCCAACTACTTCATCTAAAGTTTTGGGGCGTAATCGTTCTGCTAACGGCGCAGTTGGTGCAGTGGTTTGAAATAAGCTATTCACTTATTTTGGCTTGAATAGAAAAGCGTATTTTATGGGTTTAATGCAGATGTTACCAGCTAAAATCTTTGCGCATGGTCTATTCGCTGACCACATCTACGCCTTTGGGTGGTGTAAATAAAAATGTGGATTCCTGCAAAACAGGGTTTCGTTCAATCTCGTCAAAAGTAATCAGCGTGATGTGATTAAAACTGTCATAAAGCTCCATTTTGCGCAATTTCTCATCTTTAAAACCCAAGATGACGCGCTCAAATCCGCTTTCTTTATCTTTCGGCAGCGCCAAAACCCAAGTTAAGCCATCTTTACGCACCGCATTTTTAATAATAAAGCCTTTTTCTACGGCATCACCACCCGCCAATAAAGCCGCAGGGCTAGAGCCTAACGCTTTACTTAATTCGCGAATGGTAACTTGCTGCAAATCGGTATCATACAAAAAAACTTGCTTACCATCACTAATAATTTGCTGTTCATATGGCTTTGAATAATCCCAACGAAATTTATTTGGGCGTTGTAATTGCATTGAACCCTGTACTTCCTGAATCTTGCGACCTTTTGTATCAGTGACGACCTGACTGAATTGCGCGCGCATGGTATCAGTGTTTTGAAAAAAATCATGCAGACTAGATACGCCATCTGCAAGTGCGGCATGTGAAGCGACAAGCAAGCCGCTGATGACTACTTTTTTAATAAGTGCAATTTTTTTAACGAATCTTAGTTTTTTAATCAATGGATGCATTACTTTTTGCCAACACCTCTCTGTTACCGTTAGTTTGCATCGCAGATACCAATCCTGCACGTTCCATGTCTTCAATCAACCTGGCGGCACGGTTATAACCGATTCTAAGTTGACGCTGCACTGATGAAATACTGGCGCGACGACTGGTTAACACAATATTCACCGCTTCATCGTACAGAGGATCTTTTTCTGCACCATTGTCGCTACTAAACTCACCAGCCTCACCGCCACCGTCTGTTTCATTGGTCAAAATACCTTCAATATAGTTCGGCTCGCCCATGGCTTTCAGGTGATTTACCACTTGATGTACTTCATGGTCAGACACAAAAGCACCATGAATCCGCATCGGGTAACCAGTGCCGGGTGGCATGTACAACATGTCACCTTGACCTAACAACGCTTCAGCGCCCATTTGGTCTAGTATGGTTCGCGAATCAATTTTGCTGGACACCTGAAACGCTACTCGCGTGGGGATATTGGCTTTGATCAAGCCGGTAATTACATCCACTGATGGACGTTGCGTTGCCAACACCAAGTGAATACCTGAAGCGCGTGCTTTTTGCGCCAAACGCGCGATTAATTCTTCTACTTTCTTACCCACCACCATCATCAAATCAGCCAGCTCATCAATCATCACCACAATCATCGGCATTTCTTCCAATGGTTCCGGCTCATCTGGTGTCAGGCTAAATGGATGCGGAATTTTTTCGCCTGCTTTTTCAGCTTCCTTAATTTTTTGGTTGTAGCCTGCTAAATTACGCACGCCCAGCATTGACATCAATTTATAGCGACGTTCCATCTCGGCCACACACCAATTGAGCGCGTTTGCCGCTTGGCGCATATCGGTGACCACTGGAGCTAATAAATGCGGAATACCTTCATACACCGAAAGCTCCAACATTTTCGGGTCAATCAGAATCATGCGTACTTTGCTGGGTTCAGATTTATACAACAAGCTTAATATCAAGGCATTAATCGCCACCGATTTTCCTGAGCCGGTAGTACCTGCCACCAATACATGCGGCATTTTGGCTAAATCGGCCACCACTGGTTTGCCGGCAATATCTTTACCCATGGCGATTGCCAACGGTGAATGCATTTCGGCATACACTTGGCTGCCCATAATTTCTGATAAAAATACAATTTGGCGTTTTGGATTAGGGATTTCCAAACCCATACAGGTTTTGCCCGGAATCGTTTCAACCACGCGAATACTCACCACAGACAAAGCCCGTGCCAAATCGCGTGCCAAATTAGTGATCTGGCTACCTTTAACACCTGCCGCAGGCTCTAATTCAAAACGCGTAATCACCGGACCAGGTTGCGCAGACAATACTTTTACCTCTATACCAAAATCCATTAACTTGCGCTCAATTAAACGCGACGTAAAATCCAGCGTTTCCACAGAAGGCAAATCAACCGTATTGTTGGCAACATCCAGCAAATGCAAGGGCGGTAAACTGGAATCCAAATCGGTGGCAAATAATGTGGTTTGCTTTTCTTTTAACACGCGCTCACTTTGTGCGATTTCAATCACTGGTGCTTTAATTTCAACTGGCGCACGGTCTTCTGTGCGTTTGCGCTCTGCTTCCACAAACTCTTCACGCCTCTGCACCACCACTTTGCCAGCTTTCCTATCTTGCCAATCGTTGTATTTATTAATCGACCAATCGTAAGCGGCAATCAAATTTTTACCGAATTTTTCGGTGATCATAATCCACGACCAACCAGTGAACAGGCTAAATCCTACTGCGAAAAGAGATAACAACAACATGCTGGAACCAGCAAAACCAAACATGCTGCGCAATGCGCCATCCACGGCGTTGCCCAGCATTCCACCACTGGTTAAAGGTAGCGTCGCCGGCAAACTGATTAAATGCCCCGCCTCTAGTGCGCAAGAAGAAATCAGCAGCAAAGCGAAGCCGACTAGATTGAAGAGTAAAAATGGGCGCTCTGAGATAGTTAACTCTAAACGCAAATACACCAACCACATACTGTAGAATGCTAAAACCACCCACCACCAAGCTGAAAAACCGAATAAATACAACATCATATCGGCAATCCAGGCACCTACTGCTCCACCTGCGTTTTGCACCACAGCATAATCAGAAGCCATATGCGACCAAGATGGATCCTGGTTATTATAAGTAATCAAAATGACGGCAAGATACAAACCCACCAGAACCAATCCTAGCCACCATGCCTCACGCACTAAGCTGGCGCCATGTTGTTGCGATGGACTAGGCGGCGCTTGCATGCGGCCATTTACTGCTGGAGATTTTTTATTTAAAAACAAACCGTTATAAACCTATGATGATGATGAGAAAATTAATTATTTATTATAACAAAATCAAATTGCACAAAGCATGTCCGAACAATTAATATTAAGGTAATTCATATTGAATACAATTTAAAATTTCATTTTAGATTTAGCAATAGCAACTCAATTTATTAATGGAGCAACAGATGGATATTGGTATTAAAGAAAAAGACAGGAAGGCGGTTGCACAAGGCTTGTCGCACCTATTGGCAGATACTTACAGCTTGTATCTTAAAACGCATTATTTTCATTGGAACGTGACTGGTCCAATGTTTAATACATTGCACCTAATGTTTGAAACGCAATATACAGAGCTGGCTTTGGCGGTCGATTTAGTGGCTGAACGCATTCGCTCACT
>JAZKEJ010000120.1:4452-13781 GCA_040387095.1 Pseudomonadota bacterium
CTAATTAATCTGCAATAATTTTAGTTAACCTGCTTTAAAATGCAGGTTTTCGGCCTTATCTAATTCACTATTCGTCCATCTTAGAAAGCACTGTATTTATGTCTTCACGTCACGTCCAACTTCTTATTTTAGGCTCTGGCCCTGCAGGCTATTCGGCCGCCGTGTATGCTGCACGCGCCAATTTGAATCCGGTATTAATCACAGGCATCGCGCAAGGCGGCCAATTGATGACGACGACTGAAGTAGACAATTGGCCGGCAGACAATGAAGGTGTGCAAGGCCCCGAATTAATGGAGCGTTTTCAAAAACACGCTGAGCGTTTCAATACCGAAATAATTTTTGACCATATTCACACCACGCATTTAAGCGAAAAACCGATTCGCTTAGTGGGCGATAATGGCGAATATACTTGTGACGCTTTAATTATTGCCACTGGCGCATCGGCTAAATATTTAGGTATTGCAAGTGAAGAGAAATTCAGCGGCAAAGGCGTTTCTGCCTGTGCCACTTGTGATGGTTTTTTCTATCGCAATCAAGAAGTTGCGGTGATTGGCGGCGGTAATACGGCGGTGGAAGAAGCGCTGTATTTAGCCAATATCGCCAGCAAAGTCACCTTGGTGCACAGACGCGATAAATTCAAAGCCGAAGCGATTCTGGTGGATAAATTGAATGCACGCGTGGCGGAAGGCAAAATCGTTTTAGAAACATTCCATACGCTTGACGAAGTTTTAGGTGACGCATCGGGCGTTACCGGCATGCGCATTAAAAACGTGAACGATAACACCACTAAAGACATTGATTTAAAAGGCGTATTTATTGCGATTGGTCACAAACCGAATACCGATATCTTTGCAGGACAATTGGAAATGGAAGGCGGTTATATCGTCACGCAAGCAGGTCGCAAAGGTAACGCCACCGCTACCAGCATTTCAGGTGTTTTTGCGGCGGGCGATGTGCAAGATCATATCTATCGTCAAGCGGTCACCAGCGCGGGAACAGGTTGTATGGCTGCGTTGGATGCAGAACGCTATTTAGACGGTTTAAACTAGCCAGATGCCAAATCTAGCCATACTTAACCCGATTACTTAACCAAAAATTAAGGCAACTTTTAATTGATGATGACACCATGGCAAAACCTAAACCATCATCGATTAAAAGTCAGTCGCCAGCCACCAGAAAAGTTGCGCTAAACGCTATACCGCTGACAAAAGCGGAAGCAAAAGCCATTAAGAACGAGCTTGAAAAAGCCAATCAAGCCAGAATCGACGTGTTAAAAAGTCCATTAAAAACGCCTGAAATTCCGCCTGCGCAACAAGACAAACACCTATTTTTAGAAGCCGTTAAAAACGCGCGTCCTCTTAATATTGACGTACCATTTACAGAAAAAACCTACCCAAAACCAGTCGCCAAACAATTTATCCGCGATGAAAAACAAGCGCTTAAAGATAGTTTAAGCGACGATTTCTATCCCGCGCACGAACTGGAAAGTGGTGAAGAACTACTTTATTTGCGCACAGGTCAATCGCCTAGCATTTTAAGTAAACTACGCCGCGGCTTTTGGGTGGTGCAAGCGCAAATTGATTTGCATGGCTTGATTTCAGACGAAGCGCGCGAATATGTGGCGGAATTTTTAAGTAGCTGCAAAAAACGCAATATCCGCTGCGTGCGCATCGTGCATGGCAAAGGTTTAGGCTCACGCAATCGCGAACCCGTACTAAAACATAAACTGCGCAATTGGTTAATCCAAAAAGATGAAGTGATTGCTTATGCGCAAGCTAAACCTGAAGATGGTGGCAGTGGCGCTGTTATAGTGTTGTTGAAGGCTTAGGAATTTATTGTAATTTAGTTATTAGAATAAATTTAACTTTAATATTGCAAAGAAAAAGAATATGAAAAAACCATGCTTCATCATATTACTTTACCAGCGTATATTAAGAGCCGTTAAGTCTAAATCAATTGATATGAACTATTCATTTCGCATACGTTTTAACCGTTCTCCAACTGACACAATTCAATCAGAGGCGAACAAACTAGTTCTACCTAACAAACATTTAATGCCATTAGTTACCATCTATGCAAGACAAGACAATTTAGAGATTCGTAACTCCGATCAAATGGCTGTCATTAGCTCAGGATACGCATCTGCAAAAGAAGCAGAAGTTGCCGGATTTGAAACAAGAAAAGCTCTTACTATTGCGCTATCTAGAACTCGCGTAGGCGCTGATTTTGGAAGCCGAGCGGCTAAAGGAATGTTCACAGAAGAGGGTCTAAAATGGGTTGAGCAAGAAATTAAACAACGCGCTTTAAATAACACCCATGGATTGATGGTTTACGAGACATGGCCCAAGCCTCGTTTTGTTTCCTCAAATGCCCAAATGACGAGAGGAACTAAGCCAGAGTCATTCATATCAGCTTATAAAAAAGCCTTAGATGCTTCACCTGCAATATCCCAACGAGACGAATTAAGCTACGTACTTTTCAATGCGTCATTTTTTCAACCAACGGCTGATTCGCGCTTTTTATTACTCATTATGGCAATAGAAGCATTAATTGAACCTGAGCTACGCTCAAATGAATCTGTTACGCATATAAATTCATTAATTCAAAAAACTAAGAATGCCGAACTTCCAGATCAAGAAAAAATTTCTATTGTTGGATCATTAGAATGGCTTAAATCAGAGTCGATTAACCAAGCTGGTAGGCGTCTTGTTAGTGAAAGACTTGGCAATAGAATGTATATTGAAATGTCCGCTAAAAAATTCTTCACTCATTGTTACCAAGTTCGTAGCAATTTCGTACATGGAAATCTACCAATTCCTACTCTAGATGAGATTAGTGCTTTGTCTGCCACTTTAGAGGTTTTTGTATCAGAACTGCTAACTATCCCATTAATTGGTGATCCAGAATAGTTATCACAATCCCAACTCACTCAAACCCACATGCTCATCTGGCCTTCGGCCTAATGACCAAAAGAATTTTCGATCCGCTTCTTCAATTGCTAAATCGTTAATACTGGCGTAGCGCAATTCCATTAAGCCGTTTGCATCGAATTGCCAGTTCTCGTTGCCGTATGAGCGAAACCAATTGCCTGCTTCATCATGCCACTCATAAGCAAAGCGCACGGCAATGCGATTCCCATCAAATGCCCATAACTCTTTAATCAGGCGATAGTCCAATTCTTTCGCCCATTTGCGGGTTAAGAATTCGACGATTTGCGCGCGACCTTTGGGGAATTCAGCACGGTTACGCCATTGCGAATCTAATGTATAAACCAATGAAACGCGCTGTGGATCTCGACTGTTCCAACCATCTTCTGCCAAGCGTACTTTTTGAATCGCGGTTTCGCGCGTGAATGGTGGAACTGGTGGTTTAGTTTCAGTATTTTCTGACATTTCATCTCCTCAAAAATTAATATGCTGAGATATAGTGCAAGGCGCACGGCGCACAGAAACCGGAATGTACACACGCTTGAAAAATATGTACATAAGGATTTCGAGCGTGCTCTGATTTAATGGTCGCAACGAAGCAATGGGCCCATCCTATTGATTTTTACTGCTCACCCAAAAAACCGCCGCTTTGATGCGTCCATAAACTCGCATACAAACCGCCTTGCTGAAGCAATTCGGCGTGGCTGCCCTCTTCAATGATTTTGCCATTATCCAGTACAATCAATCTATCCATCGCGGCAATCGTTGATAATCGGTGCGCAATCGCCACTACGGTTTTGCCTTGCATCAGGTTATAAAGGCTGGCTTGAATCACCGTTTCCACTTCTGAATCCAATGCGCTGGTAGCTTCATCCAGTAGCAAAATCGGCGCATCTTTTAGCATCACACGTGCAATCGCGATGCGCTGGCGTTGCCCGCCAGACAGCTTAACACCTCGTTCGCCCACATGCGCGTCGTAACCTGTGCGGCCTTTTACATCGCTTAAATTCAGTATAAATTCATGTGCTTCTGCGCGTTTGGCGGCGGCGATCATTTCTACTTCTGTCGCATCTGGGCGGCCGTACAAAATATTGTCGCGTACGCTGCGGTGCAAAAGCGAAGTATCTTGCGTGACCATGCCAATCTTTTCGCGCAAGCTGTTTTGCGTGACTGAGTTGATGTTCTGCTGGTCAATTAAAATCGCACCATTTTCTACTTCGTAAAAGCGCAACAGCAAATTTACAATGGTGGATTTTCCTGCGCCTGAGCGCCCGACCAAACCGACTTTTTCGCCTGGTTTAATGGTTAAATTAAGCGCTTTTAATACGGTTTTTTTATTGGTTATCTGCTTTTCACTGTTATAGCCAAAATCTACCGCATCAAATTTCACTTCGCCGCGTTTGACGATTAATGGTTTAGCATCAGGCGCATCGACAATATTATTCTGCGTGGTCAGCGTGTTAATACCATCTTGCACCGTGCCGACTTGCTCATAAAGAGATGTCATTTCCCACATCACCCAATGCGAAACGCCATTTAATCTTAGCGCCATTGCCGTTGCTGCTGCTAGACCACCGACGGTGACTTCACCTCTGCTCCATAGCCATAGCGCAGTTAAACTGGTGGCAATAATCAACAGCATATTCAGCAGATGATTGACGATTTCCACTTGGCTAACGTAACGCATTTGCCCGTGAACCGTACCTAAAAATTCGTGCATGGCAGATTTAGCATAGCCCGCCTCGCGGCCTGCGTGCGAGAATAGTTTAACCGTGCTGATATTGGTATAAGCATCGGTAATGCGGCCTGTCATCAGGCTACGTGCATCAGCCTGACTTTGCGAAAGTTTGCTTAAGCGTGGCACAAAGTAACTGAGTGACACAACATACGCGCCTAGCCATACCAAAAATGGCAACATAATCAACGGGTTAAAAAATCCGACAATAGCAACCATGCTACCAAAATACACTACTACGTAAACCATGATATCGGCAACGATAAACCACACATCGCGCACCGCCAGCGCGGTTTGCATCACTTTTGCCGATACGCGGCCAGCAAATTCATCCTGGTAAAAACTCATGCTTTGATTCAGCATCAGCCGATGAAAATTCCATCGCATGCGCATGGGAAAATTGCCTGCTAATGTTTGATGCTTGAACAGCGTTTGCAGCGCAATAAATATCACGCTAAACATTAGAACAACGGATAGCCAGATAAGGTGCTCACCTTCGCGCACCCAAAGCTCGGCAGGCGGAATACTACTTAGCCAATCGACCACTTTGCCCATCATGGCGAATAGTAAGGCTTCAAACGCTGCAATCAACCCCGTAAACACAGTCATGCCTGCCAAATATGGTCGAAAACCTTCTGTACAGCCCCAGGCAAACTGCCAAAAATTCTTCGGTGGCGTGGTAATCAGGCGTTCAGAAAAAGGTGGGCTGAGCTGCTCGAACCATTTAAACATGAGATTCACTGCTTTTTAAGGTAATTTTTTGATGATTTTTGATGGTTAACTCGTTGTCTAATAATTGACTATAAATAATAAAACCGCGGACAATTAAAACAGCAGCTAATTAAATAGCACAATTTTAAGATGATTCAAATGCAGATTGGTTGCAAAATAATTATTTACAAACTTAACTACCAGAAACCCATAATTAGCTTAATAAAAAGTTAATTCAACAATCGATTTACGGGATGTAACTTGTTGAGTGCAGGTTTTAAATAGCAACAATCGTACAAACTGCCTCAGCGGCAATACCTTCGCCACGACCAGTAAAACCGAGTTTTTCAGTCGTAGTGGCTTTTACATTGATCTGACTTATTTCCACCTGGCAATCTGCGGCAATATTGGCGCACATTTGCGCGGTATATGCTGATAACTTTGGCGCTTCGCAAATCACCGTAGCATCAATATTATTCACTGCGTAGTTTTTAGCTTCTAACAAAGTAATCACATGACGCAAAAGCTGACGTGAATCAACGTTTTTATAAGTGTCATCTGATGGCGGGAAATGCTTACCAATATCGCCTAGCGCCGCCGCGCCTAATAGCGCATCGCAAATCGCATGCAATAAAACATCCGCATCTGAATGGCCATCCAACCCTTTATTGTGCGGAATATACACACCGCCGATGATACATTTTCGGCCACTGACCAATGCATGCACATCAAAACCGTGTCCAATACGAATCATGCTTTCTCCTGCTTAAATAAGGCTTCCAGCAAGATTAAATCCTGCGGATAAGTGACTTTTAGATTGCGCAGTTCACCTTGCACTAACTTTGGTTTTAAGCCCAGCGCTTCAATCGCCTCTGCTTCGTCTGTCACATTGTCACCAAACCGACTTAACGCATTTTTTAAGGTGGAAAACCGAAACATCTGCGGCGTTTGTGCCTGCCATAAATCCGCACGTGAAATGGTTTTTTCTACCTGATTATGTATAGCAGATTTTTTTAATGTATCCGCCACCGGCAAAGCCAGCAAACCGCCTACATCATCATTCTCTAAAGCATCAATCAATCGATTCAACAGAACATGCGTCAAGCCTGGGCGCGCGGCATCATGCACTAAAATCCAATCGTCCGTATTCAGTTGCGGCGCAATCGCATGCAACGTATTCAGCACAGTTTCGGCTCTGGTATTGCCACCGGTGTAATGCAAATGCAGGCGACTCTGAGGTTCTAGCGATAAACTGCGCCAAAAATCATCTTCAGGATTTAATGCCACATGAATCGCCGCAATACGCGGATGATTGAAAAAAACTTGAATACTATGTGAAATCATCGGCTTGCCACCCAGCGCGATATATTGCTTGGGTAATACATTTGCCATGCGGCTACCGACGCCAGCCGCTGGAATAATTACATGAAAAAACGCCATGCTTTTATTTTAGCATGGCGTTAATTTTGTCAGAATAATTAACTTCAAACTTTAGCTAATTAAGCTTGCTTATTTAAGCTTAATTAGCTGGGTTAGTGTCTATTTAATCATCTGCGGTTGCGTTGATTTTATGAATACTCAAATCAGCGCCATCAAACTCTTCTTCTGCGCTCATGCGAATACCACTGATTTTTTTCAGCGTGCCGTACACAATAAAACTGCCTATAACAGCAATCAATACACCCACGCTTGTGCCAATCAGTTGAGAGGTGAAACTTACGCCACCTATCCCGCCCAACGCTTTCGCACCAAAAATGCCAGCTGCTAAACCGCCCCATGCGCCACATAAACCATGCAAAGGCCAAACGCCTAATACATCATCAATTTTTAAGCGGCTTTGCGTTAAGTTAAATGCCCACACAAACAAACCACCAGCAACTACACCAGTTGCCAACGCACC
Organism: Pseudomonadota bacterium; assembly: GCA_040387095.1. Lineage (GTDB taxonomy): Bacteria > Pseudomonadota > Gammaproteobacteria > Burkholderiales > Methylophilaceae > Methylotenera_A. Next base: position 11,726 of record JAZKEJ010000120.1, read on the forward strand.
TAGCGGATGCATGACATCAGAGCCGGCACAGACGGCGACCAAACCTGCTAATGGGCCGTTGTGTACAAAACCGGGGTCATTTTTGCCGATTAATAATGCTGCTAGTGTACCGCCGACTAAAGCCATTAATGAGTTAACTGCAACTAATCCAGAAATGCCTTGTACTGCTTGCGCTGACATCACGTTAAAGCCAAACCAGCCCACAGTAAGTATCCAGGCACCTAGCGCTAAAAACGGGATATTAGAAGGCGGATAAGCATGCAAACGCCCTTCTTTGTCGTAACGTCCGCTGCGTGCGCCTAACAAAACTACTGCGATTAAAGCAATCCAGCCGCCCATGGCATGCACCACAACGGAGCCAGCAAAATCATGAAATTTGGCACCAAAGCTAGCTAATAACCAATCCTGAAAACCATAATGGCTATTCCACGCGATGCCTTCAAAAAATGGATAGATGAAGCCGACGATTAGAAAAGTGGCCGCTACTTGTGGATTAAATTTTGCACGCTCTGCAATACCGCCAGAAACGATTGCTGGAATAGCCGCCGCAAAAGTTAATAAGAAAAAAAACTTAACTAAATCATAACCATTTTTTGCGGCCAGAATTTCTGCGCCATTGTAAAAGCTCACGCCATAAGCGATGCTGTAACCAATAAAAAAGTATGCAATTGTAGATATAGAAAAATCTACCATGATTTTAACTAAGGCATTGACCTGGTTTTTACTGCGAACCGTACCAACTTCTAAAAAGGCGAAACCTGCATGCATCGCTAGCACCATAATAGCGCCCAGCAATACAAATAAAACATCATTCGCCGAAACAAGCGCTTCCATTTTTATCTCCCTGAAAATATGACAAATATAGTGTATTGATGATAAAACTGGGCAATATAAGCAATTTTTAAGCCATTAGCGTCGGGCTTGGTTATTAAAGGATTTTTTTAATTAACGGAATCAAACTGCACATTAATGGTGCAATGCACAAATAGCCGCACTAAATCTGTGCAGAATTCAGGCTGTTACAACATGCTTGCCGTATTGTTATTTAAAATAAATTTCTCGGCTTCAGGATTACCCGACCAAAAATGAAAAAACTCACGTACAACCACTAAAAACAAACGGCGGTTTTTTTTCACTTCAAATAAAGGCAACGTTGCATCGATAGTGGTGCGATAAATATGATTACTTTTATTTGGCGCATCTCTTAGGCGCACTAACAGAATCTTGGCTAATTTTAAGCGCGTATCAATCAGCGTTTGTTCTGCATTTTCATTACGCAGGGCTTTGGCGTAAGCTTTTAATGCCCAACTGTCGGTAGTAGAAAACTTCTCTTGATCGACGTTGTGCCATAAGGCGCTTAATGTGATTTCTATTGGTTTCCACTCAATTGGTAGCTGATCTTTGATGACGTTTTTATTGAACTGCGCAACCGCTTTTAAATCATTAATCCAAAAAGGATAGTATTCACGGGCGATGATTAAACTTTCAGGCCAATCGGACTCTGAAACCGAGTCCATTATCACTTCGATTGCAAGTCGATACTCTGCACCATTTAAATCTTTACCCGCCAGCAAAGGTAGAAATTTATTTAAAAAGCTTACCCGCTGTGCCAATGTTTCGGGTCCAAAACCCTTTGCTGTGATTAGCTTAAAATAAACTTCCAGCGCTTGCTGTTCGCGTTCTTGAATCATAATGTAAGATGCTAGTCTGTTAAATTGAATTAAACTTTATTTTTGGATTCTACTGCATAATCCATTGAAAAATATAATAAATCATGCATGCAGCGCTTATATAGCTAGGCACATTAACCCAGAATTTCACTTAAAATATTGATTAAGTGTTTATTTATAATCAAAAAAATTAAAAAATGTTTGAACTCATCTTACTGCTCATTATGTTGTTTATGGCTTGGTTTTGGCAAGACAGCATCTCTAAACGTGAAATTGCCATTATGTGTGGTCGGGAACTATCACAACGCTACCAATTACAACTGCTAGATGAAACGGTTGCCTGCACTAAAATAAGGCTGGGCCGGGATAATCGCGGCCATGCACAA
>JAZKEJ010000120.1:13881-20985 GCA_040387095.1 Pseudomonadota bacterium
TCAGCGCGACCGATACTATGCGCAGGCATTTAATCAGCTAAAAGACCAGCAACTGCTTTACCCTTGCACTTGCACGCGCAAAGAAATTGCCGATTCAAGCAATCAATTTGGCATTGAAGGTTTTATTTATTCTCAAACCTGTTTACATCAACCCCTAAAACCCAATACAGCACCTGCTTTTCGCATTAAAACCAACTCACAAATAATCAGTTTTGATGATGCAATTCAAGGATATATTCAACAAGTTTTAAGCAAAGATTGTGGTGATTTTGTTCTGAAACGTGCGGATGGATTATTTACCTACCAGTTAGCAGTGGTCGTGGATGACGCAGCACAAGGCGTTACACATATTGTTCGCGGGGCGGATTTACTTAACTCAACACCGCGCCAAATTTATTTGCAACAATGTTTAAACTTGCCCACACCACATTATGCGCACATTCCTATTGCGTGCAATCATGCAGGTGAAAAACTCAGCAAACAAACGCTTGCCAAAGCAATTGATACCAAATTCGCTAGCCAACAGTTATTCGCAGCTTTGCAGTTTTTAGGCCAAAATCCGCCGGCAGAAATCCAATATATTCACTTACAAGAGATATGGCAATGGGCGCTGACGCATTGGAAAATACAAAGTATCCAATCGCAACATTCTGCTTTCTACATTTAAACAACAATCTAATATGAAGCTCGGCTTATCTTTACACAACTTTACATTTTTTATTGAAACTGATTCTCATTTATATTAAGATTCTCACAGTTGTTTTATATCATTTTCGACAGGAAAAGTAATGGCTCAAATAGCAAGGAACAAAAGGCTTCAAAATCAGAATAAACCAACGGTAAGCACTTTAAAATTAGCGATTCACAGCGCTATAACCAGCGTTATTTTTATGACTGGTACAAATGCTTTTGCCGAGACCAGCACTGTTAATCTGCCACAGGTGGATGTTAAAGCAGAGCGCATTAGCGATACTCAGCCCGTAAAAGGTTACAACGCTAAAAAAAGCAGTTCTTCTACCAGAACCGATACCGAACTACGTGACACCCCACAATCCATTACAGTGATTCCGCAAGATTTAATCAAAGACCAATCGATTCAAAGCATTAGCCAAGCAATTCAATATGTACCTGGTGTGCAGGCCGCACAAGGTGAAGGTAACCGTGATGCATTGATTTTCCGTGGCAATGCAACCACTGGCGACTTTTTTCTGGATGGTTTACGCGATGATGTGCAAACCTATCGCGACATTTACAACACCGACCGTATTGAAGTATTAAAAGGTCCTAACGGCATGGCATTTGGCCGTGGTGGCGCGGGCGGCGCGATTAATCGTGTGAGCAAACAAGCTGGCTGGACACCTATTAGCGAATTAATCGCCAGCTACGGCGCTTATGATCAAAAGCGTATCGCCGGCGATTACGGTCAGGCAATTAACGACGAAGTAGCTTTTCGCGTAAATGCAGTTTACGAAAACTCGGATTCTTATCGTGATGGCGTTAATTTAGAGCGTTTTGGTATTACACCAACGGTGACGATTCGTCCTGATGACCAAACTAAAATTGTATTAAGCACCGAATATTTTAAAGATAAACGTGTGGCTGATCGCGGTGTACCATCTGTTGAAAATGCGGCTGGTCAACCAAGATTAAATAGACGGCCATTTAACATTGGTGATGAAGATAAGTTCTTTGGCAACGCGGATTTAAGCCCAACTGAAACCGAAACCATCGCATTTAACGCTTCTATTGAGCATTCTTTTGAAAATGGTATTGGCTTTAAAAATAGCTCAAGATATGCTAACTACGATAAATACTATCAAAACGTATTTGCAGCATCTTCTGTCAATAACGCTGGCCGACTGAGCCTTGGCGCTTATCGCGATGACACAAAACGTGAAAATTTTATCAATCAAACCGATTTAACTTACACAGCAAATTGGGGTAGCGTACAGCACAAATTATTAGCTGGCGCTGAGTTTGCCTTGCAAGATACAGAAAATAAACGCTTTACACCTGCAGGCGGTGAAACTTTACCTGGCACAGTTTCAAGCCAGAACCCAACACGCTCGGGTGTTATGTTTAATACAAATAGCCGCAATCTAAAAAGTGATGTGACAGTAGCTGCGTTTTATTTGCAAGATCAAATTATCTTAACGCCACAATGGCAAGCGATAATTGGTTTACGCAATGATAATTTTGATACAGATTTCACTAATGTACTGACTAATACAGATATTAATGAGAGTGACAATTTGTTAGCACCACGTGCTGGCTTAATTTTTAAACCGGTTGAAGCTGTTTCAATCTACACCAATTACAGCGTTTCTTATGTGCCGCGCGCAGGTGATCAGCTCACTTCATTAACAGTGACCAACGCAACGTTTAAACCAGAAAAATTCATTAACTATGAAGTCGGCGCTAAATGGGATATCAATCCTAACTTGGCATTAACGGCAGCTGTGTATAAGCTGGAGCGTGAAAATGTATTGGTTGCTGACCCGAATAATCCTGGTGGCAATCAAATCTTGGTAGATGGTCAAGAAACCAAAGGCATTGAGTTAGGCGTTACTGGCGACATTACAAACAAATGGAGCATATTTGGTGGCATTGCTTTCCAAGATGGTGAAATCACCAAGCAGCAAGGCACTGGTAATGGCGCAATTTTAAAAGGTGCGGAACTGGCACAAACGCCTGACCGCACATTATCTTTATGGAATAAATATCAAATCAACGATATGTGGGCGGTAGCTTTAGGTATTGTCAGTACATCTGAGCGTTACGCAGCTACGCCAACAGCTTCACAAAGCACGTTATTACCAGGCTACACGCGTTATGATGCAGCCATATTTGGCAAACTAAGTGAAAAGTTGCGTTTGCAGGTTAACTTGGAAAACTTAACCAATAAAGAATATGCGCTTTACGCACATAACAATCAAAACATCACCCCAGGTTCACCGATTACTGGCCGTGCGACATTGATTTACAACTTCTAATTTAGAAGATTTTGCTAAAGCCCATGCAACTGCGTGGGCTTTTTTTATTTTTAAGCGGCCTTAAAGTTAAGGCTTAAGCCAATGTTAAAATGCATATTATGAAAAAATTAGCCGATACACTGCATCACTTTTTATTCGACCAAACGCCCATTCGCGGCAACCTTGTGCACTTAAATCAAACCTATACAGAAGTGTTACAGCATCAAGTATTTCCAACAGTGTTAAAGCATACTTTGGGTGAACTGATGGCGGCAAGTGCATTGTTATCGGCAACACTTAAAATGGATGGCGCGCTGGTATTGCAGATTCAAAGCAAAGGCGCACTTAAATTACTGGTGGTGGAATGCAGCTCCGATTTAAATATGCGCGCCACGGTAAAATGGGATGAAAAACACTTTGACGAGATGTGCAATACGTCTTTTTTTGAGTTAGTTAAAAACGGCCAGTTTGTGATTACACTTGACCCCAAGCAAGGCGAAGCTTATCAAGGCATTGTGCCAATTGAAGGCGAAACTATCGCCGAAATGCTGCAAAATTATATGCTACGCAGTCAGCAGATTGATACTTCACTTTGGCTGCATTGTGATGGCGAAAATGCCGCTGGCATGCTGTTGCAAAAACTGCCTGATGCTGGCGGGAATGCAGTTGTAAATATCGATGCCGACGCATGGAACCGCATCAATTATTTGGCCAACACCGTGAAAAATGATGAGCTGCAGAATTTGCCTGCGGAAATACTGTTAACCCGTCTTTTTGTAGAGGAAGACGTACGTTTATTCGAACCCAAACCCACGCAATTTTATTGCAGCTGTAATCAAAGTAGCGTGGCCAGTATGCTGCGTATGCTGGGTGAGGATGAGCTAAAAAGTATATTAGCTGAGTTTGGCAAAATTGAAGTAAATTGCGATTTTTGCAATAAGCATTACTTATTTGATGCGGTAGATACCGCGCAATTGCTGGTAACTGAAGCCAGTATTAACGTCAGCCAAGCAAAGCATTGATGATTAACGGCAGGCATAAGGTAAATATTTAAGCTCGATATTGGTTTTATTTTCGCCGAACACTTTCATATTGGCGGGCGCTGCGGCATTACCACACACCCAAGCAACTGGCACAACTTGCGACTCCTCAATTACCGCAGGACGAATTGATAAAATTTTACCTTTCAGTTTCCCATTGGCCTTATTGCCAAAAGTCATATGAATCACGCCTTTATCAACCACTAGCGCGCTAATCCAATTGCTCACCACTTTATCGGACGTGGGCAAGCCAGCTTCGGCATTATCAGCTGGTAAGGATTTAGTGGCTTTCCATTGCGCAGATGCCGGTTCTTTTGCTGCATCTGCCAGCGGAATAGCTGCTGTTATTTGCTCTCTGATAATACGTTCTATGCCAGACGGAATCGCAATCATGGACAATATCGCGATAATCGCCACCACAATCATCATCTCTACTGCTGAAAAACCTTTTTGATTGGCTTTAATCAATTGTCTTTCGATTAATAGCATTTCAATTGGCAGTGTTTTAGTTAGCAAAGTTTTAATCATCACTATTCCTTTACTTTATCGCAACTAGCTACATTGTCGTTTGCGCTCAAACAAACAAATCGCTGCAGCCGCGGCCGCGTTTAGGGATTCAACTGCTAACCCATGCGCTTGACTCATGGGGATGCTGATTCGTTTTGTACAATGTTCAATGGTTTTTGCGGTTAAGCCCGCACCTTCGTTGCCGATGACAAAGGCACAAGTTTGGCTTAAATCCTGGCTATACAAAGATTCGCCATCCATCGTGGTTGCGTAACTATCGCCATCAAAATTCTGTAGCTGCGCGCTTAAATCGACATTTTCAATCATCGGCAATACAAATTGCGCGCCCTGCCCGCCACGCAAAGCTTTGGGCGACCAAGCATCGGTGCAGCCTTTACTTAAATAAACCGCCTGCACACCCGCCGCCGCCGCCGTGCGCAACATACTACCCAAATTACCCGGGTCTTGAATATCTTCCAGCATCAGCACAAATTGCGGCTGTTCTGGCGCTTCTAAAACTGGCGTTTTCACAATCGCCAAAATACCCATACTGCTTGCCACTGGCGTCAATTCAGCAAACATCAGTGTGGGAAACATGATTGTATTGACATGCTCAAGCTGTTGCATCAAATTGCTCGCTTCCAGTGTGCTTTTTCCTTCTGGAATAATGATTAACTCTGGCTCACCAAAAGTATGCAAGTAAGCCTCAATCAAATGCACGCCATCCAGAACGGTCTTGCATTCCTGTTTTCTTTCGCGTGCGTTATCCGCCAGTTTTTTCAGGTATTTAAAAATCGGATTATCGCGCGAGGTAATGTGTTTAAAGCTCATGGTTTAAGACTCTTAAGTACAGCTATTTATTAAGTGAAAACACATTTTAACGTAAACAAAAGTGTTCATTTGTTTTAATGTGTAAATGCCTGTTACGGCGAAATCACTGAAACTGCATTTTATTTGTATAATCCACGCATGGCTAAAAAACTCGATATAGAACGCATATTAACTAAACAAGGTTTCGGCACCCGCAAACAATGCCGCATCATGATCATCAATGAAGAAATCACGGTCAATGGCAAATTATGCGATGACCCAGATGCGCAATTTGAACTGGAAAACTTAAGATTTACCGTCAAAGGCGAAGCATGGGATTACCGCGAAAAATCCTACTTAATGCTGCACAAACCCAGCAATTACGAATGCTCACACAAAACCCAGCATCACCCGACTATTTACAGTTTACTGCCGCATCCTCTTGTTGTAAGAGATGTTCAATGTATTGGCAGGTTGGATGAAGACACCACTGGCTTGATACTAATTTCAGATGATGGCCAATTTATCCACCGCATGAGCTCACCCAAACACAAAGTACCAAAAATATACGAAGTTACTTGCAAACACCCTGTCAGTGATGAGCAAATCGCGCATATTTTAAAAGGCGTACAACTCATCGATGAAGATGCCCCAATCGCCGCACTAGCCTGCGAAAGAATCACTGAAAACGTGATTCATATGGCTTTGGCAGAAGGCAAATATCACCAGGTAAAACGCATGGTCGCCGCGATTAACAATCGTGTTGAGGCTTTGAAACGTATTCAGATTGGCGAATTGAAATTGCCTGATGATTTGAAAGTTGGGGAATGGAAGTGGTTAAGTGAGGCTGATATGATGTTGCTTAGTGCAAAGTAAAACATATTTAATTTAATATTGGGGGTAGTCATATGGACGGATTTTTTAATCTACCATATTCTGAATTTGAAGTTATTAGCTCACTTCAAAAAGAATTTAAAAAAAGTGATGGGTATTCTGTTTACATTCCTGTTAGCCGACAACAAAAAGGAATTGATTTTATCGTGCATAACTGTAAGACAAATAAAATATTACGTTTTCAGGTTAAATCATCAAGAGCACACATACACGAGACTAGAGAACTTAAAGATGGCAGCATTAAGAAACCAGAGTTTAGATACAATTTTTGGTTTAACAATTTTATTGATAAACATGAAAAAGGTTTTTGTGATTACTATATTCTTTTTGGGTTATATCCCATTTACACTTCTGAAAATAATATTAAAGAAAATTTTTGGAACAAAATCGTTCTTTGTTACAGCGATGATGAAATGTTTGATCTTTTAACCAAAATTAAAACCAAGAGAGAGAAAAAAGCTGATAAGTTTTTCTCCTATGGCTTTAACTTTGGCAATTCCATATTTAACAAACGTGGAATATCTGAAGTAACTGATGCATCAGAGCATTTACTCAAAAATAAAATTTCTAAAATTAAAAAAACTATAGAAATCAATAAATAGCTAGCCTAGCCTCGATGAAATGAAATGTAATAGAGGGAAACTGAATCAGTGTAACCCTCGATTTCGCTTCGCTTAATCAAAGCTACGCTCAAACCAAACGTTAATCCCAACCTTTTAAAAACCATTTCTCGTTTTCCAAACTTTACCCCGTATAATAGTTACACCCTGCAAAAACCAATCTGTGCAGCGGTCCTGTTTTTATTTTCCCTATATTTGTTTGTCTCGATTGGTGTTGTTAACGATAACAACAGGCCAACTTTAGTTTTTTGAAAGTTTTAC
>JAZKEJ010000121.1:0-11566 GCA_040387095.1 Pseudomonadota bacterium
CCTTCGGGTTATGAGCCCGACGAGCTGCCAGACTGCTCCATCCCGCGTCCGATTCGACGTACATGCCGCCGAGAAATGAGACTATAGCAAGATGGTGCATTTGTGTCAAACAGTATTCAGCTTTTTATTTGCTAGACACCGGTTAAAATGTTCGTTATAACGGGTTGAATGGTGTAAAAAAACATACAGAATAGAGACTTAACTCTTAACGCCTACTTATTCAACCGCCCCAAATACTTTTTTAATGAGGCGGCTTGTTTGACCAACAGGATCTTTACGTATTGCCGCTTCTTCTTGCGCCATCATTAAATACACGCCATCCAATGTTTTTTGGGTGACATATTGCTCTAAATTCACATCTTCTTTTTTAACCAGGCCATATTTATTGCCTATTTCAGCAAACTTATTATATTGCTGAGCTAACTGCACTTTTTCGATTGCGCTTTTTACTATAGGTAAGAACTTCTCGCCCATTGGTAATGAGGTTGTTCTTTTAAAGTACTGCGTAGCTGAGTCTTGAGGTCCTGTAAGTATGGATTTTGCATCAGCCAGCGACATTTTTTTAACCGAATCAATCAGTAGCGCTTTGGCTTCTGGAACAGAAGCTTCAGCAGCACGGTTCATTCTAAGCACTAATTCATCAGCTTGTTTACCCATGCCAAACATGCGCATGGCTTTTTCTGCGTTCTTCATGCTATCTGGCAATAATATTTTGACTTGCTTATTACCAAAAAAACCGTTTGTTGCGCCAAGTTTGCTAACCGCTTTACCCGCACCTTGTATTAAAGCTGCTTTTAAGCCGCTGCTAGCCTCTTCATTGCTTAAATCACTGATTGCTAGCGCGTTTGCCTGTGAAACAAACAAGATTAATAATGTGGTTAAGATGATTTTTTTCATGGCTTCCCCTGTTGTTAAAATTAAGTAATTAAATCGTTTAATGCACTGTTAAATTAAGAGTTACTTTAACATTGCCAATAAATGTTTTAAATGATTCAAAAAACTTAAATTTTAACAACTAGCTTTTTAACGGCTTATTTTTTTAAAGATTCTACATTCCATATATTTTTAGCGTATTCACCTATAGTTCGGTCGCTAGAAAATTTTGCCATACGCGCAACGTTTAAAATAGCACGGCGCGACCACTCCTCTTGGTTTTGATAGACTTTTGCCACTTCGTCTTGGCAAGCAATATAGTCAGCAAAATCAGCGAGCAACAAGTAATTGTCATTATTCAATAAATTATCGACAATCGCCTGATAACGATTTGGCTCTCCCAAAGAAAAGAAACCGTTGCCAATCATATCGATCACTTCTTTTAAAGCCGAGTTGTGGTTGTAATAATCACGCGGGTTGTAGCCATTAGCTTTAGTTTCTGCCACTTGCGGTGTAGTTAAGCCAAAAATGAAAATATTACCATCGCCCACTTCTTCTTTGATTTCCACATTAGCACCATCCAAAGTACCAATCGTTAAGGCGCCATTTAAAGCCATTTTCATATTTCCTGTACCGCTAGCTTCAGTGCCTGCTGTGGAAATTTGCTCTGACAAATCGGAACCTGGAAATAAAATCTCAGCTGCTGATACTTCGTAGTTTGGATAAAACACCACTTTCAGCTTATCGCCCACTACAGGATCATCATTCACGATAGAAGCAACATCATTAATCAATCGAATAATCAGCTTGGCCATCCAATAGCCAGGTGCGGCTTTACCGCCAAATATGACGGTGCGTGGCGTTATATTTTCTTCACCATGTCTAATACGGTTATATAGCGTAATTACATGCAATACATTGAGTAGTTGGCGCTTATATTCATGAATACGTTTGATTTGTACATCAAATAATGAGTGAGGATTTAATTTAACCCCTGTCAGACTCTCGATTTTTTCTGCCAAACGCAGCTTGTTATCATGCTTTACTGCACGAAATGCCTTACGGAAATCTTTATCATCCGCCAATGGTGTTAACTTCACCAACTGGGTTAAGTCTTTTTGAAAGTCATCCCCGATTGCTGTTCTAATCAAGTTAGTTAACGGCGGATTAGCTTGATTCAACCAACGACGCGGTGTAATGCCATTGGTTACATTGGTGAGCTTGTTTGGGTAAATTTTATTAAAATCGGCAAATAAAGTAGTTTTCAATAATTCACTATGTAAAGCCGCTACACCATTTACCGTATGACTGCCAACAACCGCCAAGTGCGCCATACGCACACGACGACCATGCGTTTCGTCGATAATTGACACGCGATTGATCAGTTCGTTATCACCAGGGAAAAGATGGTTCACCATCGTCACGAATTGCTGGTTGATTTCGTAAATGATTTCTAAGTGGCGTGGTAATAAAGCACCAAAAAGCTCAACAGACCATGTTTCAAGCGCTTCTGGCATTAAAGTATGGTTCGTATAAGCAAATATCTTAACGACTAAATTCCAAGCAAAATCCCAAGGCAAATCGTGAATATCAACTAATTGATGCATCATCTCAGCCACACCAATTGCAGGGTGTGTATCATTTAATTGAATGGCGATTTTATTGGGTAAATCTGCCCAGTCTTTTTGGGATTTCAGCTCACGCGTGGTTGTGAAGCGACGTAGAATATCTTGAATAGAAGCTGAAACAAAAAAGTACTGCTGTTTTAAACGTAACTCTCTACCAGACGCAGACGCATCATTTGGATACAATACTTTTGAAATCGTCTCGGAATCCGTGCGTTCTTCTACAGATTGCTCATAATTGCCATCATTAAATTGGCGCAAATCGAAGTCTTTTGTTGCTTTCGCACTCCAAAGTCTAAGGTTATTCACCGTATCGGTACCATAACCAGGCACGGGAACATCATAAGCCATTGCCACAACATGTTGCGCATTGCACCAATGGTGCTTAATGCCATGCTCATCATTAACCGGCACGACATGCCCGTAAAATTTAATATCGTAACTTGCTTCAGGCCGCTGGAATTCCCACACGTTACTGTAACGCAGCCAATTATCTGGATACTCAACTTGCTGACCATGCTCAATCGCCTGCTTGAACATCCCATACTCATAACGAATACCATAACCAGCGGCAGGAATGTCCATTGTTGCCATCGAATCTAAAAAGCAAGCCGCAAGTCGTCCTAAACCGCCATTACCCAAAGCCGCATCACTTTCCATCTCAGCCACAGATTCCATATGTAACCCTAATGCACCCAAACCTTCACTCAACTCATCTTTCATGCCCAAGTTAAGTGCGGCATTTGTAAGCATGCGGCCAATTAAAAATTCCAGTGAAAGATAATAAACGCGCTTGGGATCCTGTTCATAATAAGATGCGGAGGTTCTGACCCAGCGCTCAACCACATGATCGCGCACAGTAAATGCAGCTGTTGTGTACCAATCTCTTGGCGTTGCAACCTTGTCTGTCTTAAAACATGAAAAGATTAAGTGATTTTGCAAAGCCTGTTTAACTGGTGTTAACTTTGGCAAAATGATGATTTCTTTTTTTGCAGATTTTGTGGTTTTTTTCATTCGAATGAGGCTCTCTAAATAATACTAATAATTACCGTTGGTTGTATTTTAGCAAATTCCAAGCCAATTCTTTGTGACAATTTGTGCACGAACAAAAAAGCCTACTCATTTCAGTAGGCTTTTTCATTTAAACAAATATTAAACCAGCAAACTATTCATACGTTTTACAAAGCTGGCTGGGTCATTCAATTGGCCGCCTTCAGCCAGCAAAGCTTGATCAAACACCAAATGCGCTAAGTCCTTAAATTTAGACTCATCCGCTTCAGCTTCTAAACGTTTCACCAACTTATGCGCCGGATTCACCTCTAACACTGGTTTGCTGTCAGGTGCATTCTGGCCGGCGGCTTTTAAAATACGCGCCAAATTGCCCGAAAGATCATGCTCACCCGCCACCAAACAAGCCGGCGAATCAGTTAAGCGATGCGTCACGCGCACCTCTTTTACTGCATCGCCCAGCGAAATTTTAATGCGCTCAATCAGACTTTTCGCATCCTCTTCGATTTTGGCTTTGGCTTCTTTTTCAGACTCGTCTTCCAATTTGCCTAAGTCTAAATCGCCTTTAGCGATTGATTGCAGTTTTTTACCTTCAAACTCGGTTAAGCTGCCCAGCAACCATTCATCTACCTTGTCTGACATCAGCAAGACTTCAATGCCTTTTTTGCGGAAAATTTCTAAATGCGGGCTGTGTTGTGCAGCAGCAAAAGTGTCAGCGGTAATATAGTAGATTGCTTCTTGCTCAGGCTTCATGCGGCCAATGTAATCGGCAAATGAAACGATTTGCACATCTGTATCGGCATGCGTACTGGCGAATCTTAATAAGCCAGCGATTTTATCTTTATTGGCAAAATCTTCACCTGGACCTTCTTTTAATACACGGCCAAACTCTGTCCAGAATTTAGCATAATCTTCCGCTTCACCATTTTCATTTTTTTTCTGTGCCAAATCTTCTAGCAAACCCAGCACTTTCTTAACCGAACCATTTTTAATCGCATCAACATCGCGGCTGTCTTGCAGAATTTCGCGTGATACGTTTAAAGGCAAATCAGCAGAATCAATAACACCACGTACAAATCGCAGATATTGTGGCATTAATTTTTCCGCGTCTTCCATAATAAATACGCGCTTCACGTAAAGCTTAATGCCGTGGCGGCGTTCTCTGTCGTACAGATCAAACGGCGCTTTTGATGGAATATAAAGCAATGAAATATATTCTTGCTTTCCTTCTACCCGGCTGTGCGTATAGCCAAGCGGATTTTCATGATCATGCGAAACATGTTTATAAAATTCGTTGTAATCATCGGCACTAATATCGTTTTTGCTGCGCGCCCATAGCGCAGATGCCTTATTAACCGTTTCCAGCTCATCAGTGGTGACCATCTCGCCAGGCTGCTTTGTGCCGTCAGCACTATCTTCGCCCTCTTTCCACTCCGATTTATACATCACAATCGGCAAGGTGATATGGTCAGAATATTTGCGGATAATGGATTTTAATTGCCAATCGTTTAAAAATTCGTCTTCATCTTTACGCAGATGCAAAGTAACTTCTGTACCGCGCGAATTTTTTTTCACTGTGTCCAGCGTGTAATCACCCTCGCCCGTGCTTGTCCATTTAACGCTTTCAGTGCTGCCTGCACGACGCGTAGTTAACGTGACTTTATCGGCAATAATAAACGCCGAATAAAAACCGACACCAAATTGACCGATCAAATTTGCATCTTTAGCTTGATCGCCAGTTAATGCATTAAAAAATTCTTTTGTACCCGATTTTGCGATCGTACCGATATTGGCAATCACTTCATCGCGGCTCATACCGATACCGTTATCGGAAATAGTCAGCGTGCGTTTAGTTTTATCAAAACCAATTTGAATTTTTAAATCGCTATCATTTTCATATAGCGCTCCATTTGCAAGCGCTTCAAAACGTAATTTATCCACCGCATCTGATGCGTTAGAAATCAGTTCGCGCAGCACAATCTCTTTATTGCTGTATAGCGAATGAATCATCAATTGCAATAATTGTTTAACTTCGGCTTGAAAGGCTAATTTTTCTGACACTGGTTTCTCAGTTTTTTGGTTTTCTGCTGTCATGCTTTTTCCTTTAATTTGCATTAAAAATTTTTATACCCTTACATTGGGTTGCAATCTATTATTTCAAGCACATGCATGTGATTTTTATACTCAAAAATTTTCTGCATTATTGTTAGAAATGCGCGCTAGATACTTAATATTGTCATCTTGTTAACGGACAAATATGCTATAAATGCATGATGAAAAACGATAATATTATTTCCAACGAAACCCTGTTAGCCGCTGTCGATTTGGGTTCTAATAGTTTTCGACTTGAAATCGGCCGTTATGAAAATGGCCTTATCCAGCGCGTGGATTACCTAAAAGAAACCGTGCGCCAAGGTGGTGATTTAGATGAAGAACGCAATCTTAAACCTGAAGCAATTGAGCGCGGCCTTAAATGCTTGGCCCGCTTTGGCGAAACGCTAAAAGGTTTTCCCAAGCACCATGTGCGCGCAGTTGCCACACAAACCTTACGCGAAGCCAAAAATCGTGATGTATTCATCAAGCAAGCCAAAAAAGCTTTAGGCTACGAAGTAGAAGTGATTTCTGGCGTTGAAGAAGCGCGCTTAATCTATCAAGGTGTCAGCCGTTTATTACCGCAATCCAACGAAAAACGTTTGGTGATTGATATTGGCGGCCGTTCGACCGAGTTTATTTTAGGCCAACAATTAAACGCGAAAACCACGGATTCATTACGTGTTGGCTCAGTAGCGTGGTCGCTCAAATACTTTTCCGACGGCCAGCTAACCGAAAAAAATCTGCAGCGCGCAGAAATCGCTGCCGAATCGTTCTTAGATGCAGTCGCCCCTATTTACCAACGGAATCAATGGGATGTTGCTTACGGCGCATCTGGAACGGTGGGGGCTGTGGCAGAGATTTTAGGTTTTGCTGGATTTGATGAAAGCAAAATCACCCGCGAAGGATTAGCCTGGTTGCGTAGTCAGCTGATTAAAGCAAAAACGGTTGATAGGCTGGATTTGCTAGGCTTAAAAGAAGACCGGAAATCGGTTATTGCCGGCGGGTTAAGTATTTTGATTGGCATTTTCGATTTGCTGAAACTAGATGAGTTAATCGTCGCAAAAGGCGCATTACGACATGGCCTGTTGTACGACATGATGAATGAAGAAAACGATGCGCCTGCGGATTTATGCGATGCTTCTATCACGTATTTGACAACGCGATTCGGTGTCAATATGAAGCATGCGCAAAACGTGGCTAAAGTTGCGCTGGGCTTTTTTGATGCGGTATCGCCATCCTTGGAAAAATCAGATAATAATGCACATGAACTAACCAGATTAGAATTAGCTAAACCAAGACAGATATTGGGCTGGGCAGCTTTATGTCATGAAATTGGTGCAGCTATTTCGCACAGCGAATCACAAAAACATGGTGCTTACATTCTAGACAATACCGAATTGATGGGCTTTGCACAAAGTGAGCTGCATCGCCTGAGTTTATTGGTTTTAGGCCACTGTGGCAAACTTAAAAAATTAGATGTAGATTTTGAAGATGACCGATTTATCACCAAATTATTGGCACTAAGACTTGCCGTCATTTTCTGCCACTCACGCAATATGCCTGTGCTTAAAAATATCCATTTTGAACGTGCGGATAACATCTTTTTATTAAGCCTGCCAAGTGCATGGCAGCAGGCTTTTCCACAAACTTGCTACTTATTGGAAGAGGAAATATTAGCTTGGCAAAAAACAAATTGGAGCTTGGTTGTATCCACTCCAGATTAAGCCAGGCATTCCAAACAGACTGATTCCATACTCCACTTAAGCATATGATTAAACGTAATTAAAATTAATTGACAAGAAAAATAAACTGTATAAACTGTTTATACAGTTTATTAAAAATTAATTAATATTCGTTATAGGTGAGCCTTAAATTAACGCTATTTAACATTAATAAATGTTTATAAAGGAGTCTACTCATGTCTAAAATTCCACCACTGCAAGCACAAGCACTTGGCTTAAAACCTGTTCCAACTATAGCGAAAGAAAACAAATCACTCGCCAAAAAGGACACAGCAACTAGCGTGGCAAAAGTTGCCGTTAAACCGCATGCGAGCCTATCAAAATCATCAACAAAATCAGCTGCAAAACCTTCGGCAAAGCCAGTAGCATTTAAAGCAAATGTGGCCAAAAAAGAGAGCAAAAAAGATGACAAGAAACCAAAATCTGAAAAAGTAAAAATGGAACGTGATAGTTTTACCATGCCTAAAGATGAATATGCGCAGCTGACTCTGTTGAAAGTGCGCCTGACTTCTATGGGTCAGCCGGCTAAAAAAAGCGAATTGTTGCGTGCCGGTATTAAGCTGTTAGCAGCCATGTCTGACAACACCCTTAAAACAACTTTGGCTAAAATTCCGGTGATTAAAACTGGCAGGCCAAACAAAAAAGGTTAATACTCAACTTTTACTAATTAACGACTTAACGCGTTGATTAACAATCATATTAAAAAATAGCTTAAAGCAGACTAGGCGTTTGTAATGTGAATAATTTATATTGCTGGTTAACATGTTGCTGAGAAGCAACTGTTGCAGTTTTAACGGAGTGTAGGCGCAGCCACCAGACTGCGCCTTTTTTTATGCTGGTGTTATTTTCATGATTGATCTTTCGCGATTCATTTGTGGATTGTTCTACTAAATAAGCCACAAGTTGACCAATCCAAGGCTGATGACCAACTATTAACACATTTTTTTGCTGGTCTTTTTTGCTTTGCTGATTCAATTGATTTTGAATGCGCATCAAAACAGCCAAAACATCCGCCAGGCTGGCGCTGGGTTTTAGGCTATCTTGTAATTGAATTTTATAATCCAGCGCCTCGGCAGTTTGCAATGCACGCAAAGCCGGGCTACAAATTAAAATCGTATCTTGCGGTAAATGTTTTTTTAACCAGCGCGCCATGCGTTTGGCATGCTCATGCCCTTTGTGCGTTAACTGCCTGACTTCATCATCTTCACCCAGCTCAAAATTGGCAATTTCAGCCTCTGCATGTCGCCAAACAATAATATTATCGAATTGAAATGTAAGTAATTTTTTTGCCATTTTTCAGTTTTGCAATATTTGCTAGGCTTGATATTTATTAATTGTCCATCTGCTTAGTATAAGTTTGTATTAATTTTTTTTGCGTACTTAAGCGCTTGCTATGGCTGATATTTTGCATATCCAGTTGCTGGTAGGTGTCATTTTCCGTAAGTACCCAAGCGTCTTCAGTATCTTCAAGATATGGCAATAAACACTCCTGCATTACGCGCGCTTGCATTTCACTGCCTAAAATCGGCCAAGCAATTTCTACACGGCGAATCATATTTCGGCTCATCCAATCGGCGCTTGATAACCACATATACTTTAATTGATTGCCAATAACTGGGTTTATCTCAAAATAGAAAATACGCGAATGCTCTAAAAACCGCCCAACGATTGAACGAATATGAATGCGACCATTTACGCCAGGGGCATCAATCGGCAAAATGCAAGCGCCGCGTACAATTAGATCAATCGTCACGCCTTGTTGTGCCGCACTGATTAAGGCTTTAACCAGCACAACGTCAGTTAATGAATTCATTTTTGCGATAATTTTTGCTTGTCCGCCCAATATGCAGGAGCGTTTTGCGGCAGATATTTTTCGCAACATGGCTGCCTGTAAATTAAACGGCGCTACTAATAGTTGACGCATGCGCGGCAATGCAATCTGGCTGGTTAAATGCCTAAATACATACTCCAGCTCGCGTGTGAGCGTCAGGCTGCTAGTGAGCATGCAAATATCGGTATACAGCTTTGCTGTATTGGCGTTGTAATTTCCAGTTGATATATGTGCATAGCGCTTGATACGTTTGCCTTCTTGGCGCATAACCAACAGCATTTTTGCATGCGTCTTAAGCCCTATCATGCCGTACACAATTTGCGCGCCAATAGATTCCAATGATTCCGCCCAGTTAATATTGGTTTCTTCATCAAAGCGCGCTTTAATCTCTACCACGACTAATACTTCTTTACCGCGCCGTACCGCTTCTTGAAGCAAATTCAGCATGCGTGGATCGCTACCGGTACGATAAATTGTTTGATGAATGGCTAATACTTTTGGATCATGCACCGCTTCATGCAAAAATTTGATGACCGCTTCAAAACTTTCATAAGGCCGATGGATCAACACGTCTTTTTGTTTTAGCTGATAAAAAAATGATTCTTGCGGGTTTAAATCTTTAGGCCAAGCAGGTTGAAAGGGTACAAATGCCAAATCTTTGCCATTAGAATCCGCCGATTGCGCCAGACTTATCAATTGAATCAATCGACCTAAATTGACCGGACCTTGCACAGGATAAAGTGATGCATTGGTTAAATTAAACTCTGCCAGCAAAAATTCAGATAAGTGCGCAACACAACTTTGCGAAACCTCTAAACGTACCGCCTCGCCAAATGGCCGCTGTGCCAGTTCATGACGCAAAGCCTTGGGCAAATCGTGAATATCGTCTTCATCCAAATCTAAATCAGAATGTCGCGTCACTCTAAACTGGGAGTAACTTGACAGCTTTTTATGACCAAATAAATCAGGCAAATGTGCTGCGATAATGCTGGTTAATGTGACAAAATGTTGCTGCGTATTATCATTATTTGGCAACTGCATCACTCTTGGTAAAATACGCGGCACGCGGATAATATTAATACTGGATGAGCTATCAGGCTTGTCTGGTGCTAGTTCTACAATAAAATGTAAGGACTTGCCAGCCACCAATGGAAACGGATGTGCGCGGTCTAATGCAATTGGCAATAATAAAGGTTTAACATTGTCTTCAAAATACTTGGCAACCCATTTTTCTTGCGCTGCTGTGCGCTCATGCCCGGCGACAATATGCACTCCAGCTTGCTTTAAAGCTGGCATCAACTCATCGTTAAATATTGTATATTGATTCGAAATCAGTTCATGTGCTTTTTCAGTTACCGCATTAAAACTGTTAACCGTTACCGCACCTTTTTTGATATGTCGCTGCATCGCATCCAGCTGCGCTTCCATACGCACCTCAAAAAACTCATCCAAGTTTGATGCAACGATGCATAAAAATTTTAAGCGCTCTAACAAAGGGTAGTCTTGGCGTCGCGCTAAACGCAATACGCGTTCATTAAAACTCAGGATACTTAAATCGCGGTCAAGCAGTTTGGGAGTGATCAAGATCATAGGTGAATATCTTATGACAAATTTCCTGCTTTATTATGACATTTTTGTGAAACATGTCTTTTGCTGTATCAAATAGGTGACTTAAAGATGATCAAGATTAGATAACAGGTGCGCAGCATGCATTTGAATGGCTTCTACTTCTGCCTGGTCAAATCTATCCACATTTTTAGCCATTAATGCAGTGCGTGGATTACGCGCAAAAGTGTCGTAATGCTTGATTAAAAAATGCCAGTATAAAGTAGTCGTTGGGCATGCTTGTGCACCTGTTTTAAGCTCTGGCTTGTATTTGCAACTATTACAATAATTACTCATGCGCTTGATATATGCGCCGCTTGCCACATAAGGCTTAGTGGTGAATCGACCGCCATTGGCATACAAAGCCATGCCCACTACATTCGGCAACTCAACCCACTCTACCGCATCCACATACACCGCCAGATACCAAGCTTCCACTTCACGCGGATTTAATTCAGCCAGAATGCCGAACATACCCGTCACCATTAAACGCTGAATATGATGCGCATAGCCATGCTGCATGGTGTCGTTAATCGTTTGGCGCATGCAGTTCATCTGCGTGTCGCCAGACCAATACCAGTTAGGTAGTTTTCGCTGGTGATTGTAATGATTACTTTGTGCCATTTGCGGCATATCCAACCAATACACACCGCGAATAAACTCACGCCAACCCAAAATCTGCCGAATAAAACCTTCTACGCTGGCAAGCGGCAATTGATTTTTTTGGTAAGCGGCAACAGCGGCCGCAATCACTTCGCGCGGATTCAGCAATTTTAAATTAAGTGAAG
>JAZKEJ010000122.1:0-3209 GCA_040387095.1 Pseudomonadota bacterium
TTCAGCCAGTCCCGGTAAATCCAGCCAAACACTTGCTTTAATGGAATATATTCGCCAAATGGTACTAAATGATTTTTCGCATAATTTTGAGTTGGCGCAGTACCGAAACTAAATGCGCTGTTGAAATATTCACCTGTTTTCTCGGTTAACTCAACCAAACCTACAATAATATTGCCGTTGTTTTTCTTGACATGATTGGTTAGGGCATCAGTAACGCTGGCGTCCAGTCGACTGGAAATCACAGGCAGCGCAGTTTCTGGCAATACGATTAATTGCGCATCGCTTTGTTTCACCATAGTCATGTAAGTATGAATCGTGTTTTGTGCGGTATCAGGCGACCATTTAGTGTCTTGCGCGATATTGCCTTGAATCAGCGCGACACTGATTGGATTGCCGATTGGCGTCGTCCACTCGACGGCTTTTAATAAATTGCCAGCAGTTATAATTAAAACTAAAGCGACAATTGCGTTGCGCTTGTAAACATTAGAGAGCTTTGGTTTTGCCAACCAGTATGCAATGATTGCTGCAATTAAAGCAGTAATCACCGATACACCGTAAATACCGATAATCGGTATATATCCAGCCAGTGGGCTGTGCGGCACTTGGCTGTAGCCCAAAGTTAACCATGGAAAGCCAGTAAAAATCCAGCTCCGAATCCAATCCGATAATCCCCATAACACCGGTGCGCTGATGATGATAAAGCCGAATCGTTTGCTCAAATAGCCGACCAAGCCTACAAACAGTGCCATAAAGGCACATAGGCAAAAAGTGGAAAAACCTGCGAACCACCAAGGCATGCCGCCAAAATCATGCAAGCTGATGTATATCCAGTAAATACCGACTACGTACAATCCCAAGCCAAACTGAAAACCTAGTTTGAAAGCCGCTTTAGCTGAATCGGCCTTAAGCCATAAATAAAGAATGCCGATTAAAGCCATTATTGCAGCGGGAAATATGTAAAAAGGTGCAAATCCTAAAACGGCGAATACGCCCAGCAAATAAGGAAATGCAAAACGAAATTTTGTAAAAGATTGAATCATGCGCCGCGACTAAAATAGTGAATAGCGCATTGTAATCAATTTACGATTATTTATAGCATTACATGACAAAACGTTGACAACATCTCAAAATTAGCCCTAAATTGTCCTTGCGACAAAATTGCTTTATTTAACTTTTGGGGAGAAGCGTAATGAGTATGGCATCGGAATTTAAGGATTTTATTAGCAAAGGCAATGTGATGGACCTCGCTGTAGGTGTCATCATCGGTGCGGCTTTCGGCAAGATTGTAGATTCGATTGTGAATGATATTATTATGCCAATAGTTGGTAAGATTTTCGGCGGGCTGGATTTCAGTAATATGTATTTTCCGCTGAATGGTCAAGAAATGGGTTTGGCGTTGGTGGAAGCCAAAAAAGCCGGTGCAGTGTTGGCTTACGGTAACTTTATTACGGTCGTTTTGAATTTTATTATTCTGGCTTTTATTATTTTTCAAATGGTGAAAATGGTGAATCGACTGAAAAGAGCGGAACCGCCACCTGCGCCAGCTGCTACGCCAGACGATATTTTATTGTTGCGCGAAATTCGCGATGCACTAAAAAAATAACTGGATAAATAACTGACTAGAATAAAGATATTAAGTCGTTAATTCAGACATTAAAAAAGGACGCAAATGCGTCCTTTTTTATTTGCAGTCAGAGACAATATAAATTACATCTCTGGTTTCGCAGGTAATTCAGCAGGCAATTCGTAAGCCTGACCTTCATCTCTTTCACTACCATCATTGTTCAAAAACACCACTTGCACCACTTTATCGTCGATAAAATCAAGTTCGGTTGTCTCATAGTAAGAGCCGTCCTCTGCGGTATTAATGTTGTGATATTGCCAGATAGAAGCCACTACTTTGCCTGAGTCTTTCAGTTTAATGTCATCGGCTTTGGCTGGTTCGCCTAATTGCTCAATAATTTGCGCCTTGGTAAAGTTGCCAATCGCATCAACAAACGCTCTTTCCGTCGTCGGGATTTCTGCTGACTCTGTTAATGGCATCTGAACCAATGGATTTTCCGCTAATTGCGCTGGCACATCTTCAGATAAAGGCATAATCGTTGCTTCAACGGCGTCTTCAGCATAAACCGATGTACATAACAACATTTGTGCAGATATTAAAACAGTGATTAATAGTTTGTTCATTCAAGTCTCCCTAACAGTAATATTAAGAGATTATAGCCTGCTAATTAGTTCAAATATCACGAGTCAGTTTTGTATTTAAATCGATTCAATTGGGAAAGGCTCTTCTGCAAGCACTTCTACCAAAATGGAATGTAAACGCCTGCTATCGGCACGCACCACGGTAACGCTTAAGTTTGCAATTACAATATGGTCGCCTCGCTTGGGCAAGTGGCCAAATTTATTCACCACTAATCCGCCGATAGTCGAATACTCTTCATCGCTTAATTGCGTACCTAAAGCCTCATTAAAATCGTCAATTTCGGTCAGTGCTTTTACACGATAATGGCCTTGGCCATCTTGAATGATATTGTCTTCATCTTCATCGTAATCGTATTCATCTTCGATATCGCCCACGATCTGTTCAAGCACATCCTCAATCGTCACCATACCGGCTACGCCACCATATTCATCCACCACAATGGCAATATGATTACGGTTACTGCGAAACTCTTTAAGTAAAATATTTAAGCGCTTAGCTTCTGGGATAAACACTGCTGGCCGCAACATATCACGCACTTCAAAATCTTCACCCGCGTAATAGCGTAGTAAATCTTTGGCTAGCAAAATGCCGATGACATCGTTTTTGTCATCTTCAATCACAGGAAAGCGCGAGTGCGCGGTTTCAATCACATGCGGAATAAAAGTTTCTGGCGGGTCAGTAATGTCGATCACATCCATTTGCGAGCGCGGAATCATGATATCGCGCACTTGCATTTCACTCACCTGTAGTACGCCTTCAATCATGGCGAGTGAGTCTGAATCCATTAAATGATTTTCGTACGCACCATGTAACAGCTCAACAAGCTGCTCACGATCCTCTGGTTCGCGTAGCAAGAAATTGCTTAGACGTTCTAATAAACTGGGTTTGTTGCTGACTTTACTGCTTGAATTTTCCGACTCACTGGCCATTAAGGCGTCCTACGTAACAAGATAGGGGTTAGCATAACCTAATTTAGCCAAAATAGAAATTTCTAAGCTTTCCA
>JAZKEJ010000123.1:0-7763 GCA_040387095.1 Pseudomonadota bacterium
TGTGGGCCCTTGGCAAATCCCGGTAAGTGATGTCGCCGTCACTTTGGCGGGTTACGAAACCAACGCCGGTGAAGCCTTTGCCATTGGCGAACGCGCACCATTGGCTTTGATTGATGCGCCAGCATCTGGTCGCATGGCGATTGGCGAAGCAATTACCAATATTGCCGCTGCGCAGATTGATAGCCTAGCCAACCTAAAACTATCTGCCAATTGGATGGCGCCTGCCGGGCATGCGGGTGAAGATGCGGCGCTTTTCGCCACCGTCAAGGCAGTGGGCATGGAACTATGCCCTGCACTGGGTATCAGCATCCCTGTCGGTAAAGATTCCATGAGTATGAAAACGGTTTGGGAAGACGGCGACACGAAAAAAACCGTTACCTCGCCTATTTCACTGGTGGTAACCGCTTTTGCCAATATCATGGATGCACGCAAAACCTTAACACCACAATTACGTACTGATTTGGGCGAAACTAAGCTAATCTTAATTGACTTAGGTAACGGCAAAAACCGTATGGGTGGCAGTAGTTTGGGCCAAGTGTATGGTCAACTGGGCGATATTGCGCCTGATGTGGATAACCCTGCACAAATAAAAGAGTTTTTTGCAGCGATTCAGCAATTGAATGCCGAAAACAAACTGCTGGCGTACCATGACCGTAGCGATGGCGGCTTATTTTCAACATTAGTTGAAATGGCTTTTGCCGGACATTGCGGCTTGGATATCGATATAGCTGAAGCATCATCGACTAACAAAACTGGCGATTTGGCAAGCATACTATTTAATGAAGAATTAGGCGCGGTGATTCAAGTACGTGCTGCAGATGCAGACAGCATTTTAAATCAACTAAAAGCCTCGTTAAGTGCGCATCAAATTGGCACAGTGACTAATCAAAACCAAATCAATATCACGCAAAATGACCAAGCTGTTTTTGCTGACAGTCGCATCAATCTGCATCGTATGTGGTCTGAAACGACCTATCATATGCAGTCATTACGCGACAACCCGGCATGTGCACAACAAGAATACGACCGCATATTAAACGAAGCAGATACTGGCTTAAACACCCACTTAACCTTTGATTTGAATGAAAATATTGCCGCCCCTTACATTAATAAAGGCGTTCGCCCAAAAATGGCGATTCTGCGTGAGCAAGGTGTGAATGGTCAGGTAGAAATGGCTGCAGCATTTGATCGCGCAGGTTTTACCAGTGTCGATGTACATATGAGTGACGTGATCAGCGGTCGTGTGTCATTAAAAGATTTTGCCGGTTTGGTTGCCTGTGGCGGTTTTAGTTATGGCGATGTACTTGGTGCGGGTGAAGGCTGGGCGAAATCGATTCTATTCAATAACCGTGCTAACGATGAATTCAGTGCGTTTTTTAATCGCAACGATTCGTTTGCGCTTGGTGTATGCAACGGTTGCCAGATGATGAGCAACTTACATAGCATTATTCCTGGCTCTGAACATTGGCCGCATTTTGTTAAAAATAAATCAGAACAGTTTGAAGCGCGTGTGGCGATGGTAGAAGTGCTAGAGTCGCCTTCAATTTTCTTTAACGGCATGACTGGCAGCCGCATGCCGATTGCCGTTGCGCATGGTGAAGGCTTTGCGGAATTTTCTGCAACAAGTGCTGTCCACTCTGTGCTGGATAAAAAGTTGGTGACAATGCGTTTTATTGACAACGCGACGGATTTAAATAACAAGTCAACGCCAACCGAAACATATCCGTTTAATCCTAACGGTTCGCCGCAAGGGATTACAGGCTTAACTACCTCAGATGGACGCTTCAGCATTATGATGCCGCATCCTGAAAGGGTATTTAGAGCGGTTCAGCATTCATGGCATCCTGATGATTGGTTAGAAGATGGGCCTTGGATGCGAATGTTCCGAAATGCCAGAAAATACGTAGATTAATACGCATATTTTAATGGTATGGTTTAGGTGTAATGACTAATTCACGTTAGTTTTATTTTAAATGGCATTTTGCTTAACAAAAATTTTATAGGTTGGAGAAAACGAGAATGATCAAATTAAAAGCATTTTTTGCAGTTTTAGCATTAAGTTTATCAATGCACGCATTCGCAATGACGGATGATGAATCAGTTGAATTATCTGATGCTATTGGTAAAGGCGATATGAAAGTTGTTAAAAAATATGTCGCTAAAGACCCAAGTGTGGTTAATGCAAAATTCTTTGCATGGTCGCCAATCCAAATGGCCGCGACTAAAGGCCAGTTAGAAATGGTCAAATACCTTAAAGAAAAAGGTGCCGATATTAATTATGTTCACCCAGCTACAAAAATGACAGCATTCCACTTAGCGGCTTTTGATAACTACGATAAAGTAGTGACTTATCTTGCAGAAAGCGGTGCGGACATCAATAAAAAAATGAAAGGTGATATGTCAATTCTGCGTGTGATGAAAGGCGAAGGTGAACGCGGTGAAAACATGGTTAAATTATTGACATCACTCGGCGTTAAAGATGATGGCTGTCAAGATGAAAAATGTTTCTAATGATGTCGATTTTTGCAAAGTGATTTAAGTCACAACGCAAATGCGTTAATCTGTTTAGAATAGTGTTTTTAATTAAAACAACGAACACTAAATGATTAACAACAAATTAGTTTCAGGTTTTATTCTTATATCCTCAGTGGCTTTGTCTATCTCAGGCGTTGCCGCTGAGGATATTGTTTTACCCTCCTCCGCATTACACATTCGCACACTGGCGGCTTCATGTGCATCCTGTCATGGCAGCAACGGTAATGCCGTCAAAAATAATGGAATAAGCAATGCCGTATTAGCCGGCATGGATAAAAATTATTTTTTAGCGCAAATGCTGGCTTTTAAAAATGGTGACAGACCCGCGACTGTGATGCATCGGCATGCCAAAGGTTTACAGGTTGACGAAATTAATCAGTTAGCCGAGTTTTTTAACACGCAAAAAGCTACTCCAGCTATTAGCCCTAAAACGCAGAGATTAAAGGCTGATCATGATTAACGCTAAAAATACTGCTAAAACCAATAAAAGCCGGCGTGGTTTTATTAAGGGGGTTACAACAACTGGAATTTTAGTAGTCAGCCAATCGTTAATTAGCGCTTGTACGCCTAGAAATATCACAAAAAAATCAGGTCGAGTGGTTGTCATTGGTGGCGGATATGCAGGCACAACCGCTGCCAAATACATCCGCATGTGGAGCGCAAATAGCATTGAAGTCGTCGTCATTGAAAAGTCTAATCAATTTGTATCTTGCCCTGTTAGTAATTTGGTTTTAGGTGGTAGTAAAAAAATAGATGAGCTGACTTTTGGGTACGATTTGATTCAAAAAAACCATGGCGTACAGTGGATAAGCGACGAAGTGACGGCGATAGACGCAAGCAATAAAAAAGTGACGATGAAACGTGGTGAAATTACTTATGACCGTTTAATTATTGCGCCCGGCATTGATCTTATTTATGACACTTTGCCCAATTTACAATCAGCAGAAGCCCAAAAAAAAATTCCACACGCATGGAAAGCAGGCTGGCAAACAGTTAACTTACGCCAACAATTAGAAAGCATGCCCAATGGCGGCGCGTTTGTAATGAGCGTGCCGAAAGCGCCCTACCGCTGCCCGCCTGGCCCATATGAACGCGCCTGTCAGGTAGCGAGTTATTTTAAAAAACATAAGCCGAGTAGCAAAGTAATCGTACTGGATGCCAACCCAGAAATTACTTCAAAAAAAGGTTTGTTTAGTAAAGTTTTTGCTGAAAACTATGCAGGCATTATTGATTATCGTCCAAACAACGTTGTACTAGAAGTTGATATCAACCGTAAAATAGTTAAAACAGATTTTGAAACTGTTACTGCAGATGTGCTTAATATTATTCCGCCGCAGCGTGCAGGAAAACCTGCGCAAATGGCTGGTTTAAATAATATTGACAAGCGCTGGTGCGAAGTGGATTTTTTAACTTATGAATCTAAATTAGCACCTGATATTCATGTGATTGGCGATTCAGTTTCAGCAGCTTTGCCAAAATCAGCGCATATGGCAACCAGCCAAGCGCGCGTATGTGCCAGTGCCATTGTAGAATTAATGCAACATCGTAAGCCAGACCCTAATCCAGTGTTTTCCAATACTTGTTACAGCTACATAGATGCGAAACAGGCAATGCACGTTGCCCACGTTTATCGCTATGACGAAACCAAAAAAATCATGCTTGCAGCCGAAGGCGGTGGTGTATCGGCTAATCCATCGAAATTGGAAGGTCAATATGCCAACGCATGGGCAGTCAATATCTGGTCAGATGTGTTAACTTAAAGCAGGTTAATTTAATCTTTTATATTTGTAGGTGGTTAATCTTATGTTAAGTGCTTTTTTTCACAAACTCGGTTTGTATTTATCATTTACTTTATGTCAAGTGACCAACTTTGGCTGCGCATATGGCGCCGAATCGGTTGAGCCGCCTAGCAATTTGCAGCTTAAATTACCGTCCGGTTTTCATATAAATATATTTGCTAAACTTGCCGAAAACTATGGTCAACCACGTATGCTGGCGGTTGATAAGCAAGGTCGTTTATATGCGGCTTTAGCCAGCACCAATCAAGTTGTGATGTTGCCAGATAGCAATAAAGACGGCGTGGCTGAAACCCCGATTGTCATCGCCAATAATTTAAATTCGCCAAATAGTTTGGTTTTAATCGATGACAT
Source organism: Pseudomonadota bacterium (assembly GCA_040387095.1). Classification (GTDB taxonomy): domain Bacteria; phylum Pseudomonadota; class Gammaproteobacteria; order Burkholderiales; family Methylophilaceae; genus Methylotenera_A. The sequence continues at coordinate 4,686 of JAZKEJ010000123.1, forward strand.
GATGCTAATCGCCAATCAAGATGGCGTGGTTAAATTAACAAAAAGTGCTGAAAAATGGTCAAAACCGCAACCTTTTATCAGCAATTTAGCCTTTGGCCATCACACGCAGAAAACCATCAAATTTGGGCCAGATAATCATCTTTATATCAACATTGGCTCTAGCTGTAATGTTTGTGTTGAAAGCGACCCAACGCGTGCAACTATCCAGCGTTACACGCTTGAAGGAAAACCGGCTGGTAGCTTGGTCACGTTAGGCAGACATGCTGCCGACCCGACATGGGCAAAAGGCTTGCGCAACAGCCAGGGCTTTGCATGGCATCCTAAAACCGGGGCGATGTTTGCCACCAATAATGGCTCGGATATGCGTTCTGGCAGCAAGAATGGCAAAGTCAATGATGAGCTTCCGCCTGAGCATTTAAATAAGATTGAGCCCGGCAAACACTACGGCTGGCCTTATTGCTGGGCTAATACTGACGATTTAAAAGCAACTGATTCAAAAGCAATGGTTCAAGACCCCAATTTCGTCGGAGAAGCCAATTTCTGCCAGAGCACTACCCCGCCTGCCATTACTTTTATTTCACATTCAACACCGATTGGTATTACTTTTTTAGATAAAACCAACTGGCCGGCAGAATATAAAAATGATGCGATTGTTGCCCTGCATGGTTCCTGGAATCGTCAGAAACCTAGTGGCTATAAACTCGTGCGGGTAAAGTTCAATAGTGACAAACCAACCGAAGTTACCGACTTTGCGACTGGCTGGCTAAATGCCGAACAAGAAAAAGGTAACCCCAACGTTTGGGGGCGGCCAATTGATGCCATTGTTGGTGCAGACGGCGCATTGTATGTATCAGATGACCGCGCAGGTTACATCTATCGTATTACTCACAAACCAAATTAAGTATTTAATTAACAATTAATCAAGACCAAAATGACTTTATATAAACTAACAAAAACGCTGATTTTCCTGCTGATGAGCTTATTCATTAGCAATGTTGCGATAGCAGCAAGCACCAAATTGCCGGGCAATATTGCCGTGCATATTGCTAAAATTCACTATCAACATCCTGTGCGTCTACTGCATCCTTATTTGGATGTGTGGCACATGAAAGGCCCACTGGCAGAAAAGGCTGCCTTAAAAACGCTAGAAAAACGGATTGAAACTGTTCAGTTATGCGCCGATAGTGATCGCGCGAATGTGGTTTTGTTGTTGGAACCACATATGTTTTATAACCCACAACTGCGGGTGTTTCATGGTGAGATGATTGCCAGGGTATTTGTAAACACGATTGAATTGAAAGATTTAGAAAATCCGTTAATTACCGTCAAAAAACAGGCTCAACAGACTGGCGATCTGAGCATCAAACCTGATTTTTATATGGAAAAAGCTTATATTAAAGCCATAGATAAAGTCATTAAAAAACTTGAAACCGATAAAACCTTTACCTCAGCTATTACCACCGCGCAAAAAGGTAATGCTAAATCCTTATGTGCGGCGTTGGACGATTTACCTGTCGCCAAAATTTACTATTAACACAGCTGACTACAAATTCAGTTAACCAACTTCAATCACCAAAAATCAATGAAAAGGCTATATATTATGAAAAAAACATTATTCGCGTTGGCTTTACTACAAACGTTAACAGTTTATGCAAAAGAAACTTTACCAACTAAAGTCACTGGACTTAAAACACCAGAATCAGTTGTACAAGCCAAAGATGGTGCGATTTATATTTCTGAAATCGGTGCGCCAGACACAAAGGGCGATGGTCAAATTAGCAAGGTCGATAAAAAAGGTAATGTCACTGTTTTTGCAAAGGGCATGGATGACCCAAAAGGCTTAGCCATGATTGGCGATAAACTATATGTTGCAGACGTTAATCGTATATTAGAAGTAAAGAAAGACGGTACTTGGCAAGTGTATGGGGCACAAATGGCTTTCCCTGGAACACCGGTATTTTTGAATGATTTAGAAGCAGATAAATTAGGTAATTTATATGTGAGTGACAGTGGTGATTTAAAATCGGGCGGCCAAATTTATAAAATCGCTAAAGGTGGCGCACCCATTACTGTGGTCGTTGATAGCAAAAATCCGGATATTTTGGCGCCAAATGGTTTGCTTTTTGAAGGCCGTAACAATTTACTATCTGTGGATTTTGAATCAGGTATTTTGTATCGGGTAAACTTAACCAACGGCGCCACCACCAAAGTAGCAGAAGGATTTAGCGGTGGCGATGGTTTAATTAAAACCAAAGCGGGCAAAATGATGATCAGCTCTTGGAAAACCGGCACGATTTACGAAGTAGTCGCTGGCAAAGCGCGCGTGGTGAAAGAGGGTTACAAAGCCGCCGCAGATATTGCATTATCAACAGATGGCACATTTTTAATGGTGCCGGATATGAAAGCCGGCGAACTGGATTTTATCGAAATTAAGTAATTTATTACTTAAGTCTACATGTGAAATTAAATGAATGTTTGCGGCAATTTAGAACTTCGCAAAGCCGCGCTAGAGTGGCTTTGCGAAACTGATGCAATCATTAAAGCGGATGGAGTTTTGGCTTTAAGCAAAACGCCCCATTTAATTACTGAACCAAAAAAACAGTTAACTCCCAGCGGCATTATTCCTGGCAAGCCGTTTAAACCTGAATTAGTTGATCCGCTGGATTTACCCAAGCGCTCCATGCGCACGCTTGAAGGCCGCGCCGCATTGATTCACGCCCTCGCCCACATTGAATTTAACGCGATCAATCTGGCGTTAGATGCGATTTGGCGCTTTGAAAATATGCCAGAAAAATACTATCGCGATTGGCTAAAAGTCGCTGCCGAAGAAGCCTATCATTTCTCATTATTAAATGCGCATTTGCAATCATTCGATTTTGAATACGGCAGTTTTGCTGGTCACAACAGCTTATGGGAAATGGTCGATAGAACCAAAGATGATGTTTTGGCGCGCATGGCTTTAGTGCCGCGCACCATGGAAGCGCGCGGTTTGGATGCTTCACCACAGCTGCATAATAAGTTTGTGCAAATTGGCGACCTAAAAATGGGTGAGATTTTAACGATTATTTTGCGCGATGA
>JAZKEJ010000124.1:0-32300 GCA_040387095.1 Pseudomonadota bacterium
TAAAATGGCTGGGGATTTGCCATTGCCATTCTGGAAACTGTTCAAACGCCATCTTCATTAACCTTAAACAATGTGGATTTTTAGACACTTAACTATTTATTTTGCTCAAAAATTACAGCAATACGCCGTAAGGCCAGTTTTGGCGTACCACTTGCGCGGGCAGCTGTTCCAGCACATGTACGGCAAATTGTTTATCCGATGTCTTCAATGCGCGCAAAGCATGTGCGCGCAATAGTGTTTGCAAAGCCTTACCAAACATCGGCGGATCCAGCATTTCGCCTTCAAACTTAATCGCACCGCCCAGCAAAGCATCTGCATCAATAGCCGCTTTTAAAATCGCCACTTTTTGTGCGATTTCGGTTGGTGATGGCGTGTAAGCGGTTTTGCACAAATGAATATGTCCTGGGTGAATCACCTGTTTACCCGTTAATCCCATCGCCGCTTCCTGACAAGCATGTTTATAGACAATGCGCGATTCGTTATCACCATGTAGATCCAGCCAGCGACGTACATCGTGCGGCTCTAAAAATTTCTCAGGCATAATATTCTGGCCAATTAAGGTTTCAACCCCGCCAATCACCCCTTTACCTGCAATCCGCGCTTCAAACATCAGTTGATTCATATAAAACTGCAATTCCTCAATCCAGCCCTCTGGCGTGATGTGAATGCCCATGGCTTTTGAGAAGTCATGAATACCAAAAACCACATGTTTTACCGTGTTGTATTGCATTAAATCGGGTGCGATTTTCAGCGATTTTGGATGCTCAATAATCGGTTGAATCGTCATACTGGGATTCACATTAAGCAACAAACTGGACAAATCGCGCACTTCGGCTGCGCCATAAACCTCACCCGCTTTGGCCAGCATTACCACGTCTATATAGTCGCCCATATCGCGTACCAGCTGCATATCCTGCTCATATTCTTCGGTGCGAAACGAATTGCAGCGAATGGCAATTGTCACGCGTTCATTTACTTTGCGTAACGCAGGTAATTCGTGGCGTAGCAAATCGCGACTCATTTCTTTTTGCCTACAACCGTCTTCCAAATCAAAAATTAAGGTGTGCGCGATTGTGTTATGCGCATGTTTTTTCATGCGCGCGGCGGCTTGGGTGACATCTTCATAAATGCCCAAGCTGGGTGCGTATTTCACAGGCGGGTAATACAACTGAATACCAGGCCAATAGTCGCCTAGCGGGTTACATGTTTGTATTGTTTCAGTCATCGCTTAACTTCCCTTTATCGCTTTTTACCAATTCTTGCTTATGTTCTAATGTGCTTGTTTTAATACTCTGATTTTATTGACAACATCTACTGTATCTGCATTTTTTGGCGTTACTCTATCGCTGGAAATCAATGTCCAAAAATCGTTATCGGGCAGCTCAAGCAAATTATCAAACGCCTTCAATTGTGCCAAAGTTAACCCATCAAAATGCTGCAGAATAAAACGCTGCAATACAATATCCAGCTCAAGCATGCCACGCCTGCATCGCCATGCTAAGCGGCGTAATTCGGCATCTTTGATGTTTTCTGCATTTAACATATTGGCTTTACCCTCACTAAATTAGCCTATCGTAATTCCAAATATTTTTTTAGCTGGCTTGCTGCCTGACTTATTACTGTCTTGGTCTTTTGCTCGCTCAATTTTCAAATCTTTAATATTGGCAATTGCCGCATTGGGATTGAGCTTTTTAGGACACACCTCCACGCAATTCATGATGTTATGGCAACGATACAAACGGTACGGATCTTCCAGATTTTCCAGGCGCTCTTCCGTTGCCTGGTCACGCGAATCCATAATAAAACGGTTGGCCTGCATCAAGCCTGCTGGGCCAACGAACTTGTCTGGATTCCACCAGAAACTGGGGCAAGAGGTTGTACATGCGCCGCACAGAATGCATTCGTACATGCCGTCTAATTTGGCGCGGTCGGCAGGGCTTTGCAAACGCTCGGTTTCTGGCAGCGGATCATTATTAATCAGGTATGGCTTAACAGAATTGTAATGCTCAAAAAACTGCGTCATATCCACAACCAAATCGCGTATCACTGGTAATCCAGGCATGGGGCGCAGCACGATCGGCTGATCCAAATCACTTAACTTGGTGATGCATGCAAGCCCGTTTTTACCGTTGATATTCATGCTGTCGCTGCCACAAACGCCTTCGCGGCAGGATTTGCGCAAACTTAAAGTGTCGTCTTCCTGCTTAATGCGAATCAGCGCATCCAGCAACATCTGGTCTTCGTCCTCCAAAGCAATATCGTAGTCTTGCATATAAGGCTTTTTATCCACGTCTGGATTGTAGCGATACACCGAAAATTTCATTTGTTTAGTCATCAGTCATCAACCTTAATACACGCGCGCTTTAGGCACAAAAGATTCCACCGTTTGTGGTTTTAAGCGCACTGGTTTGTACGTTAACTGTTTATCCTGCTTATAAAATAGTGAGTGCTTCAGCCAATTTTCATCGTCGCGTGCGGCAAAGTCTTCACGCGCGTGTGCGCCACGGCTCTCTGTGCGGTTATTCGCGGCATGCATAGTCGCTACCGCCACTTCAATCAAGTTATCCAACTCTAACGCTTCCACTCTTGCGGTATTGAATACTTGGCTTTTATCTTTAATCGTCAGATGTGGAATACGTTTTTCGACTGCATCAATCTCACGCACGCCTTGCGCCAATAAATCGGGAAAGCGAAATACGCCGCAATGGGCTTGCATGGTTTTTCGCATAGCATCGCCTACTTCGGTCACATTTTCACCTCTGGCATATTCCAGACGATTAACACGTTGCAAGGTTTTATCTGCCGCATCTGCAGGCAATGCTTTATGCGTATTATTGGTTTTGATTGCGGCGGTCATATGATCGCCTGCGGCTTTACCAAATACCACTAAATCCAGCAAGGAGTTAGAACCCAAACGATTTGCACCATGCACGGATACACAGGCGCACTCACCTACTGCGTACAGCCCATTAACGACTTTTTCACCTTCTAAAACCACTTGGCCATCTAAATTAGTCGGAATGCCGCCCATCATGTAATGACAAGTCGGCACAATCGGGATGGGGTCTTTGATTGGGTCGACGTTAGCAAACGTTTTGGCGATTTCACGTATACCTGGCAGGCTTTTGTTAATGCGCTCTTCGCCCAAATGGTCTAGCTTTAAATACACCGCATCTTTGTTTTTGCCAACACCGCGGCCTTGCTTGATCTCAGTTGAAATCGCGCGCGAAATCACATCGCGGCTGGCTAAGTCTTTGGCATGCGGTGCATAGCGCTCCATAAAACGTTCGCCTTCTGAGTTGACCAAGTAGCCACCTTCGCCGCGAACACCTTCGGTAATCAACACGCCCGCATGCAATACGCCAGTGGGATGAAATTGCCAGAATTCCATATCCTGCAAAGGTAATCCAGCACGCGCTGCCATACCCAAACCATCACCCGTATTGATAAATGCATTGGTACTGGCCTGAAATATGCGGCCTGCGCCGCCTGTGGCTAATAAAGTCGTCTTGGCCTGCATAATATGAATTTGCCCAGTTTCGATTTCCAGCGCAATCACGCCCAGCACATCGCCTTCGCTATCGCGGATCAGATCCAGCGCAAACCATTCCACAAAAAATTGAGTGTTAGCGCGAATATTGCGTTGATATAAAGTATGCAACATGGCATGGCCTGTGCGATCCGCCACGGCACAAGTGCGTGAGATAGGATTCTCGCCAAAATTTTGTGTCATGCCGCCAAAGGGGCGTTGATAAATTTTGCCAGATTCTAAACGGTCAAACGGCATGCCAAAATGCTCAAGCTCGATAATGGCTTTTGCGGCGTTTTTGCACATAAACTCAATGGCATCCTGGTCACCCAAATAATCGGAACCCTTGATGGTGTCATACATATGCCACAACCATTTATCTTCCGCCACATTGCCCAAGGCTGCAGCAATACCACCCTGTGCCGCAACCGTATGCGAACGAGTTGGAAACACTTTGGATAGCACAGCAACCCTAACGCCGGATTCAGCCAACTGCAAAGCGGCGCGCAAACCAGCGCCGCCGCCGCCAACAATCACAGCATCGAACTGATGTTTTCTAATATTATTTGAGTCTAATGCCATTCTTTAAGGATGCCTCTGTAAATTCAAGCTTCTAAGTTAAACAAGGCGCGATTAAAAATAATGACGCCGCATATATTTGATATGTAAGGAATTATTTTTAATGAGCAACGCCGTATAACGACGAAGCTTGGATTTACAGAGGGATTCTTTACATATTCCATAAAATATAAACCAACCAAAATAGGTACATCACCAACAAAATATCTACCGCCATTTGCAGATAGGCGCGTAGCACTTTATTAAAAATATAATCTTTCAATACGTCTGCCACGCCCAGCCATGCATGTATAAAAAGACACATAAAAAATAATAAAGTCGCTAATCTAAACCAAATCGGTGCTACAAATGCATGCCATTCTGCATAACCACCAGGCTGAATAATCAGCAGCGAAAGCAGCAATAGCACAATATAAATCGCCATCGCAACCGCGGTTAATCGCTGCGATAACCATAGGCGCATGCCAGGATATTTATTGGTTAATAGCTGTATAAACATGCCGAATTACCAAATCGTAATAGCAAAAGCAATCACAGCAATACCCACTAGCCACAACACCACACGGCTAGAAAAACGCGCTTTTTGTAAACTGGTCATCCAATGAATGTCTTGCAATAAATGTCGAATCCCTGCAAAAAAATGATGGAAAAATGCCCAAGACAAGCCAATCAACAATATCTTTATAGCCCAACTATTCAGCAGATTCACTAGCAAAAAATAGCTGTTTGGCGAACCTACTGAAGCTTGAAAAGCCAATAAAATCAATGGTAAACATAAAAATAAAGCCATACCTGATGCGCGATGCAAAATGGAAACTACTGCATTAATCGGCAAACGAATCGTGAATAAATTCAGGTTCTTCGGCCTAAGCTTTTTTTTATCATCACGTTGTTGATTTGGCTCTATTTTTTGCATGTTTTTTAGTATTAACTTTATTCGCGCGCCGCTTTTGCTACTGCGCCCGAAACGCGCTCTAATAGACGCGCATCAAACGGTTTGGGGATAATATATTCCTTGCCAAATTTAAGTTCGGTTAAGTTATAGGCTTTTAAAACCTCGGCTGGTACTGGTTCGCGTGCTAATTCACTTAATGCTTTTGCGGCGGCTATTTTCATATGTTCGGTAATCTTGGTGGCTTTTGCATCCAGCGCACCGCGGAACAAATAAGGAAAACACAGTGCATTATTAACTTGATTTGGAAAGTCACTACGGCCAGTTGCCATTAAAATATCATCTCGCACCGCATGCGCGATGCTGGGCAAAATTTCAGGATCAGGATTCGCTAAAGCAAAGATAATCGGATTCTTCGCCATGCCTTTAATCAACTCCGCATCTAACGCATTTTTAGCAGAAACACCAATGAACACATCCGCTTGCGGCATTACATCAGCCAATGATTTGGCAGGTGTAGGCGCAATCGCCAAGTCGCGATTGTTATCATGCAAATCTGCACGATTGGTATCCAGCACACCGGTTCTATCCACCATAGTGATATTGGTCGCACCCATTAATTTGAGCAATTTGGCACAAGAACAGCCCGCCGCACCCGCGCCTAAAAAAACGATTTTTGCGGTTGGTAAAGTTTTGCCTTGTAGTTCTAACGCATTTAATAGAGCCGCCGCCACAATCACCGCTGTGCCATGTTGGTCATCATGAAAAACAGGAATGTCTAAACGACGTTTCAGCTCATTTTCAATATAAAAACAGTGCGGCGCGGCGATATCTTCTAAATTGATACCGCCAAAAGTGGGTGCAATATTCACCACAGTTTGAATAAATTCATCCGGCGTAGCAGCGTTGATTTCGATATCGAATACATCGATACCCGCAAACCGCTTAAATAAAACTGCTTTGCCTTCCATTACTGGCTTGCTGGCCAGCGCGCCCATATTGCCTAATCCCAAAACGGCTGTGCCATCGGTAATCACTGCAATCAAATTACCTTTATTGGTATATTTATACGCATTTGCCGGGTCAGCATGGATTTCGCGTACGGGTTCAGCCACACCTGGGGTATAGGCAAGCGACAAATCATCTTGAGTCGCGCAAGGCTTGGATGAATCGACGCTCAATTTTCCTGGTTTTGGAAATTGGTGATAGTCAAGCGCACGTTTTTTTAAGTCATCCATTTATTCTAACTCGCTCATATAATGATGATCATCTGTAAGGCAAAGGCCCAATCGCCATTCCATCGGCTTATCACCGTAGGTATACGAAACACGCTCAATACTGAGCAAAGGTGCGCCCAACTGTAAGTTCAGCGCTTCTGCCACATCCTTATTCGCCGCTACTGCAGTCAACCTTTCTTCCGCGCGAATCATTCTGATGCCGTATTCAGTCTCATACATGCTGTACATGGAGCCTTGATTTTCTTCAATACGCGTGCCGTTAATGCCTTTAAAAGGGGCTGCCGGTATGACGATATGATCATAAATCAAAGGCCTGCCAGAGAAAGTTAGTAAGCGCTTTACCTCAATTAATGCTGCACCTGTCTTGATTTCTAAAATACTGGCTATGCGGTTATCTGCCTTGGTTTTATTGCAGGTTAATAATTCGTTTTGCAATGCTTCTTTTTGGCCGTTGGCAGCGGTTAATCGCAAAAAACGCAGCTTGATGCCTTCTTCATTATGCGTTGCAACAAACGTACCTTTCCCTTGACGGCGGATGAGAATATTTTCGCCAGCCAAACTATCAATGGCTTTGCGCACAGTGCCTTGCGATACCTTATAACGCGAAGCCAGATCAACCTCACTGGGAATCATTTCGCCCGGTCGCCACTCTCCACCAATCAGACTTTGCGTTAGCAACACTTTAATCTGGTCATATAAAGGCTTGTAACTAGGCGAGTTGTAGGCTTTATCTATCATCGTAAGCTCACATAAATAAATGTTAATGTGATTAAAACATAGTCACTTAAAATAGTCTAGTGTTTTATATCTTATATAAGACATAAGATATTTGTTGACAACAAAACTAAGCGCTCTATATAATCAATTTAATTACTAACCATCTGTTTAAAATGCACGATGGAATTTATATACAGGACCCATCATATGGAATTAGGCTTCCGCCCTCGCCGTTCAATGCTGTATGTGCCAGGTTGCAACCTGCATTATCTAGATCGCGCTCGTACACTGGCTGCCGATTCCGTCATCCTCGATTTGGGCGACCCGATATTGATCGACTGTAAAATCCAATCGCGCGACAATATTGTAGCTGCGGTTAAACAAGGTGGTTACGGCTCACGCGAAGTGGTGGTGCGTGTCAATAATCTGGATTCGATTTGGGGCCATGATGATATTAAAGCGGTTGCCAATATTGGTGCGGATGCCATTCTTTTCCCGAATATTGAATCTGCAGACGATGTGCATACCGCTTTAAAATGGCTGGACGGAGCTGGCGGCAGCCATATGCCGATCATGGTAATGATTGAAAGTCCAATCGCCGTGTTGAATGCCAAAGAAATTGCCGCAGCAAGCAATCGCATCGCCTGCATCGTTATGGCAACGTCGGATTTGATTTCGCAATTACATGCGCGTGTGACGCATGAACGTAGTGCGATTTTAACTTCACTTTCGCTAGTGATTTTAGCTGCTCGCGCTTATGGTCGTTGCGTGGTCGATGGCATCTCAAGTGACTTTAAAAACATGCATTCATTTGAATATGCTTGCCGTTTAGGTCGCGACATGGGATTCGATGGCAAATCACTTGTTCACCCTGCACAGATTGCGTATAGCAATGATGCTTACACACCAAAATCCAGCGAAATCAGCAATGCGCGCACCATTATTCAAGCATTAAAAGAAGCCAATGATTCTGGCCGCGGGACGGTGGTGGTGGATGATAAATTGGTTGAACATCACCATGTAAAAGCCGCGCAGAGACTATTAAAACTGCACGATATGATTGCAGAACTAGAAGAAGAATTTATTTAGATTTTAACTAAGAGTTATTTTGGAAGCGAAGTGCATGTTATCCACAAAAACCAAAAATGGCCGATTTTTTGAAGACTTCACTTTAAATGAAGTGATTCAGCACGCCACGCCACGCACGCTTACAGCTGGTGATTGCTCAACTTATATCGCACTTTATGGTTCGCGCAATCCATTATTTTGCAGCGAGCCTTTTGCACAAAGTTTGGGTTACAAAACAACGCCAGTCGATGATTTATTGGCGTTTCATATCGCTTTTGGTAAAACCGTGCCGGATATCTCGGTGAATGCGGTAGCAAACTTAGGTTATGCCGATGTGCAGTTCATTCAACCGGTTTTTGTGGGCGACACACTTTCAACATCCAGCCAGGTCATTGGCTTAAAACAGAATTCCAGCGGCAAAAGCGGCGTTGTTTGGGTGCGTTCAACAGCAGTTAACCAGCATAACCATCCCGTTTTAAGCTGGGTGCGCTGGGTGATGGTTCACAAAAAAGTGTTACATAAACATCATCAAGATTCGCCTGCGTCAGATGCAACAATTCCACAATTGCCGGCTTTTGTTGCGCCAGAGAACATAAGTTTACCAAGCAGGATATCCACCAAAAACTTTGATCGAAAAATAACCGGTGGGCAATATTTTTGGGAAGATTACCAAGTTGGCGAACGCATCAATCATGCCGCTGGCATGACCATCAATGATAGCGACCACTCGCTCGCAACGCATCTTTACCAGAATAACGCGCGTTTGCATTTTGATGATTTTATGATGAAAAATTCAAACTATGGCAAACGCTTAGTATATGGCGGCGTGGCGATTTCAATGTGTCGCGTATTGAGTTTTGAAGGCTTAGAAAATGCAATATCCATATTGGCGATTAACGCTGGTACGCATGCAAACCCTACATTTTCAGGCGACACCATTCACTGCGCAACCGAAGTATTGGATACGTGGAGCTTAGATCATCATGATTTTGGTGCATTAAGACTGCGTATGGTTGGCATTAAAAACATGCTGCCCGCCGATTTGGCAGAGTTTAAAACAGACAAAGGCTACCACCTGAATGTGGTGCTCGATCTAGATTACACCGTACTAATCCCACGAAAAGGAAATCATTAACATGGCTGAAGTGCAAAAAAAGGTACATCCGAACGAGGCTTTATTCGGTGGCGAAAAACCCTTTCCGCTGATTCCCGCCTGCGAACATTTTGCCGGTAGCGAAAAGTTAATCTTAAAAGCACTTAGCCTGCAAGATGCCAATAATCCAAACGCGCCCGGCGCAGTTTTTGATATTACCTGCGATTGCGAAGATGGCGCAGCCAGCGGACAAGAGCGCGACCACGCCGAAATGATTGTGCGCGTTTTAAATTCTGATGCCAACGTGCACAAAATGGCTGGTGCACGCATTCACGATTACACGCACCCGGCTTGGAAACAAGATATTGATATCTTAGTGGGTGGTGCTGGCAAAGTTTTGAGTTACATCACCATTCCTAAATGCACTAGCTTGCATCAAGCGTCAGAAATGATTGCTTATATTCAAAAAGCCGCTACTTTTGCAGGTGTTGAAAGAGTCATTCCGATACATATATTGATTGAAACGCATGGCGCTTTGAATCAAGTACATGAGATTGCCAAATTACCCTGGATACAAGTGCTGGACTTCGGCTTGATGGATTTTGTCAGCGCGCATCACGGTGCGATTCCTGCCAGTGCGATGCGCAGCCCGGGCCAGTTTGAGCACCGTTTATTGGCACGCGCAAAAACAGAAGTGGTTTCAGCCGCTTTGGCGAATGGCGTAGTGCCAGCGCATAACGTGACGCTAGATTTAAAAAATGTAGAAACGACTTTAAGTGACGCAACCCGCGCGCGCAATGAATTCGGTTTTATGCGTATGTGGAGTATTTATCCGACACAAATTCAAGCGATTGTAGACGCGATGAAACCGAATTTTGATGAGGTAGCAGATGCGGCCAATATCCTTCTTGCTGCCCAAAACGCTGACTGGGGTCCGATTCAATATGCAGGCGAATTACATGACCGCGCGACTTATCGTTATTTCTGGGAAGTACTGCAAAAAGCCAAGTTAACCGGTGTTGCTATTTCAGATGAGTCAAATCAGGCTTTTTTTAGTTAATCTTTTAATATCACAATTAATTAGACAGTAAATTATGACGCAACTAACATCCGCTGGCGCACGCTTTCGTGCCGCCTTACAAGCCGAAAAACCGCTGCAAATTATCGGCGCCATCAGTGCATATCACGCCATGCTTGCTACCCAAAGCGGTTTTAAAGCCATTTATCTATCTGGTGGTGGCGTAGCAGCTGGTTCATTGGGCTTGCCAGATTTAGGTATCTCAATGCTTGAAGATGTATTGATTGACGTGCGTCGCATTACCGATGCCGTGGATACACCATTATTAGTCGATATTGATACTGGCTGGGGTGGCGCTTTTAATATTGCGCGCTCTGTCAAATCTATCGCCAAAGCAGGTGCAGCGGCCATACATATTGAAGATCAGGTCAGCGCCAAACGCTGTGGCCATCGCCCCAATAAAGCTATTGTCAGTTTGGGCGAAATGGTTGACCGCATAAAAGCAGCAGTAGACGCTAAACCCTACGATGATTTTGTGATTATGGCGCGCACTGATGCGCTGGCTGTTGAAGGCTTGCAATCCGCTATTGACCGCGCCTGTGCTTGTGTGGAAGCGGGTGCAGACATGATTTTTCCTGAAGCGATTACTGAATTAAGCATGTACAAACAGTTTGCCGCGGCAGTTAATGTACCAGTGCTGGCCAATATTACCGAGTTCGGCAGCACGCCTTTATTTACTGTCGACGAATTACGTACGGCAGATGTCAGTATGGTTTTATATCCGCTATCGGCTTTTCGCGCCATGAACCAAGCAGCATTAACCGTTTATGAAACCATGCGCAAAGAGGGCACACAAAAAAATGTATTGCACTTAATGCAAACACGCGCAGACCTTTATGAACACCTGGGTTATCACGCATTTGAACAAAAGTTAGACGCATTGTTTAAACAAGAAAAGTAATTGGAACCATTCCAAGCCTGTTATTCCCGCATAGTCGGGAACGACGAATTAGAATGTTAGGGAGGAATTTTATGGAAAATGTAGCCGAAGCGCCGAAAAAGAAAAAAGGCGTAGCGCTTGCGGGCGTGACTGCAGGCAACACAGCGATATGCACCGTTGGCCATACAGGCAACGATTTGCACTACCGCGGTTACGACATTATTGAGTTGGCTAAATATGCGACATTTGAAGAAGTCGCCTATTTGCTGATCCATGGTGAGCTGCCTAACCAAGCGCAATTAACGGCTTATCATGCCAAGCTAAAACAATTGCGCACCTTACCCGTTGAGCTTAAAACCGTATTAGAGCAGATTCCTAAAAACACGCACCCGATGGATGTGATGCGAACAGCTTGCTCTATGTTAGGCACACTACAGCCAGAAGCTGCTGACCGTAATACACAAGCGGCACAAGATTTAGGTGACCGATTAATTGCCTGTTTTGGCTCTATTTTGCTGTATTGGTATCACTTTAGTCACCACGGCAAACGTGCCAATGTAGAAACCGACGACGACAGTATCGCTGCCCATTTTTTACATGTACTTCACGGTAAAGCGCCTAGTGAACTTCACATTGCAGCCATGAACACATCGCTCGTTTTATATGCAGAGCATGAATTTAACGCATCTACTTTTACCGCCCGCGTGATTGCTGGTACTTTATCTGATATGTACAGTTGCATTACAGGCGCCATTGGCGCATTACGCGGTGCAAAACATGGTGGCGCCAATGAGGCCGCAATGGAAATCATTGAGCGCTACAAAAATGCTGATGAAGCCGAAGCGGATATTTTGGCACGCATGGCGAAAAAAGAAATCATTATCGGTTTTGGTCATCCTGTATACACGATTGCCGACCCTAGAAATGAATCAATCAAGGAAGTTAGCCGCAAGTTATGTGTAGATAGCGGCAATATGACGCTTTTTGAAGTTTCTTCAAGAATCGAAGAAGTGATGTGGCGCGAGAAAAAAATGTTCCCCAATCTGGATTGGTACAGCGCCTCCAGTTACCACATGATGGCTATTCCAACGGGCATGTTCACACCGATATTCGTGATTTCGCGCACTACAGGCTGGGTTGCGCATGTGATTGAACAACGCATTGATAACAAAATCATTCGACCTAATGCGGAATATATAGGGCCAGATAATCGTCCTTATGTTGCACTTAAAAATCGTTAAATCTAAAAGTTAATTAAAATCTACAGGAAGTTTTAAATGTCTGCTCACATCTCTAACGTACGCCCCGCTCCCGACCAAGTCATTGTAGACATCGCCAACTATGTCGCTGACTATCAAATCAAATCTGACGAAGCATTTGATACCGCGCGTAACTGCTTGATGGATACATTGGGCTGTGGTTTTGAAGCCTTGGATTATCCAGCTTGTACCAAATTGCTAGGCCCAGTGATTGCAGGCACTATTGTGCCGAATGGTGCAAAAGTACCAGGTACTTCATACCAGCTAGACCCAATTTTGGCAGCATTCAATATTGGCGCAATGATTCGCTGGTTAGATTTTAATGATACCTGGCTGGCGGCAGAATGGGGACATCCATCAGATAATCTAGGCGGTATTTTGGCAGTGGCCGATTATATTTCGCGCAAAAATATTGCAGAAGGCAAAGCTGCATTGACGATTAAAGATGTGCTCACTGCCATGATTAAAGCTCATGAGATTCAAGGTGTATTAGCACTTGAAAACAGCTTTAACCGCGTGGGTTTAGATCACGTCATCTTAGTTAAAATCGCCTCAACCGCTGTGGTCACAAAACTACTGGGCGGCAATAAGGAAGATATTATCAATGCGGTTTCTAACGCATTTGTCGATGGTCAAAGCTTACGTACTTATCGCCATTCACCTAACACCGGTTCACGCAAATCATGGGCGGCTGGCGATGCGACTTCGCGCGCAGTGCGCCTAGCATGGATGACCATGCAAGGTGAAATGGGTTATCCCAGCGCATTGACTGCAAAAACCTGGGGCTTTTATGATGTGTTATTTAAGGGCAACCAATTTAAATTCCAACGCGATTACGGCAGCTATGTAATGGAACAAGTGTTATTCAAAATCTCATTCCCTGCAGAATTTCATGCCCAAACTGCGGTGGAATGCGCCATTCAATTGAACGCACAAGTGGGTAACGAATTGCAAACCTTAGAGCAAATCGCACAAATCGATAAAATCGTGATTACCACGCACGAATCCGCGATTCGCATCATCGATAAAACTGGCCCATTGGATAATCCTGCAGACCGCGACCATTGCATTCAATATATGGCAGCCATTGGCTTGCTGAAAGGCAATTTGGTAGCACTTGACTATGAAGATGCAGCGGCAGCCGACCCACGCATTGACGCGATTCGCGCCAAAATGATTTGTGTAGAGAAAGCCGAATACACCAAGGATTATCATGACCCAGAAAAACGCTCAATCGCCAACGCGATTCAAGTGTTCTTTAAAGACGGCACAAGCTCAGATAATATTGCTGTGGAATACCCAATCGGGCATCGCCGCCGCCGTGGTGAGGGCATTCCAGAGTTAGTAAAAAAATTTAAAGTCAACTTAGCACGTAAGTTTGACACAAAAAAACAAGCGGATATTTTAGCGTTGTGTTTGGACCAAGCTAAGCTAGAAGCCACAACAGTGAATGTTTTTGTGGATATGCTGGTTGTATAAATAGTCATTAATGTAAGCGACTAATTAGCGCCCTGAATTTAACGCATGCAAATTTAGGGTAAAATAGTGGTTTATTGAACCGCCGTTTGAAGGCTCAGACTTATGCCAGAAAAGCAATTGTTAGAAAAGCAGTCGCTTACAACCCTCAATGCGCTATCTCCACTGGATGGTCGCTACCAAAGCAAATTAGATGCACTACGTCCTTACTTTAGTGAATACGCGCTGATTAAACACCGCGCTTGGGTAGAAATTGAGTGGTTAAAAGCGCTAAGTGCGTCAGAAGAATTAGCTGAAATTGCGCCTTTTAGTGCAGAAACGATTCAGGAATTAGATGCGGCAATGATCAATTTTTCTGAAGCTGATGCTGAGCAGGTAAAAGCCATTGAGGCGCGCACCAACCATGATGTAAAAGCCCTTGAATATTGGCTTAAAGAAAAATTTGATATCAATCATGAAATCAAAAAAGCCAGCGAATTTATTCACTTTGCCTGCACTTCCGAAGACATCAATAATTTATCGCATGGCTTAATGCTAAAAACTGCGCGCGATGCTGTAATGTTGCCATTTCTGGCGGATTTAATTGCACGTTTAACTGAGTTAAGCCACCAACTTGCCGACCAACCGATGCTGTCACGCACGCACGGCCAGACAGCTTCGCCTACCACAATGGGCAAAGAGTTAGCAAATGTGGTTTATCGTTTAAAACGTCAGCAAAAACAGTTGGTTAATAACGAAATACTCGGAAAAATCAACGGCGCGGTGGGCAACTTTAATGCACATTTATCTGCCTATCCAGCATTTGATTGGGAAAGTTTTGCGCAAAAATTTGTACAAAATTTAGGGTTAACCTACAACCCGATGACCATCCAGATTGAGCCTCACGATTATATGGCTGAGCTTTACGATACCCTAGCGCGCATCAACACGATTTTAATTGATCTGAACCGTGATATCTGGGGTTATATTTCAGTTGGTTATTTCAAACAAAAAGTCAAAGCAGGCGAGATCGGCTCATCCACCATGCCGCACAAAGTCAACCCGATTGATTTTGAAAATTCAGAAGGCAATTTGGGCTTAGCCAATGCCGTATTGCGACATATGGCTGAAAAATTGCCAATCTCTCGCTGGCAACGGGATTTAACCGACTCTACGGTATTAAGAAACATGGGCGTGGCGTTTGGCTACACCTTACTGGGTTACGATTCCTGTTTGCGCGGCTTAAATAAATTAGAAATCAACGCAGCAAAATTGGCAGAAGATTTAGACAATAGCTGGGAAGTTTTGGCCGAGCCGATTCAAACCGTGATGCGCCGTTACGGTATTGAAAATCCGTATGAGCAGTTAAAAGAGCTAACGCGCGGTAAAGGCGGCATTAATAAAGCTTCATTGCATACGTTTATTGGCGGCTTGAAGATTCCTGCAGAAGCAAAGCAATTGCTGCTTGAAATGACACCTGCTAGTTATATTGGTAAGGCAGCCGGGTTAATCAGACACATATAAAATTTACTTAGATATGAGTAGCGAACCTTTACGCAACGAAATAGCGAAAAAATATTTCGTAAGCAATTTACCCTCAGCGTCACTTGTTGGTAGTCGTTTAGCTAATATCCTTGAGCATCTAGAAGCCAATAAGCAACTTTCTAGCAACAGTTTGGATTACCTAGCAACAAATAAGCTTAGGGCATTACAAGAATTGGCTTTGGGTAATGTCACTTTTGCCGAGTTTAGCAAAATTGCTAAGGTGGAAATGCTTGACCGTGCGCTGGAATTAGAAGTTGAAAAGCAACGACTAGAAACTGCACGAAGGAAAGAAGAGGAAGAAAGAGATGCTGCATCAAAAATCGCCAGAAAAAAGATTGCTAATGACCCAAGAAATATAGCCAAAGCAAAACAAATAGCACTGAGACAAAAATACGGTATTGAATGTTTTATTGAGCAAACTCAATTTGCGAAGTTTATGGAAATCCTTAAAAAAATAGATGCTGGCAATAGGTTGTCAGAAGAGCAAATTATTTGGTTGCAAACAGAAGTAGAAGAGCATTACACGCCCGAAATAAAACACCAATACCATAAAAACGAAGCAAAATTTTATGCTGATGAGTTTACTAAGACCAATGACGCATGGTCTGCGGTGAATGCCAGTAGTCATTATCGAAAATGTGATGAAGCAATCACTGCTGAATTGTTGTTAAGTTCGATAGATGTGGTCAGCAAAGACTTAAATCTCAAATCAGCACTTTGTACGACTCACGGCGGTGTAAAAAGAGACTTAATGAAATGGGATGATGCGCTTTCTTTAGGTGAAAAAGCGCATCAGATAACACCGAAGGACTTTCGCCCATGTACTTTACTAGGTGCTGTATATATGGAAATGGGCAACTATGACTTAGGCCAATTATGGTATGAAAAAGCTGAGCAGCGTGGTGCTGAAGTTAAGTCTATTGATAGCGAGTTGAGAAGTATATTCTTTAGAGCAGACAAAATTAAACAAGATGCTTTACGAACCCATTTATTAAGAATTAATGCTGTTCGTTATAGCTGGACTAAAAAATGAGCGAAATCCTAGTTCTATATTATTCACAAGGCGGCGCGGTTCGCGAAATGGCACAGCTTATCGCACGTGGTGTTGAATCAGTAAGTGGAGCGAAAGCGCGCGTTCGTACGGTGCCAAAAGTATCAGCCAATTGTGAAGCGATCGAACCGGATATTCCTAATGATGGCGACCCATATGTTGAATTAAGTGATTTGGAAGAGTGTATCGGCATAGCGCTGGGTAGCCCTACCCGCTTTGGTAATATGGCGGCGCCTGTTAAGTATTTTCTGGATGGCACAGCTGGTTTATGGTTAAAAGGCGCGCTGATTGGCAAACCAGCGGCAGTATTCACCAGCACAGGCTCTATGCACGGCGGTAATGAAACCACTTTGCTCACCATGATGTTGCCATTGATGCATCACGGCATGTTAATAGTCGGTTTACCCTATTCCGAACCCGAGTTATCCAGTACGCAATCTGGCGGAACGCCTTATGGCGCAAGCCATATTGGTGGTACGATGGATGATAAAAAAATCACCGATGATGAGAAAAAACTCTGTATCGCCTTAGGTAAACGTTTGGCTGAAACCGCTTTAAAACTGGTTAATTAATATGCTTTCAACACTCAGAATTGGTGCGAGCGTTAGCCTTGTTGCATTGATTTTTCTATGTGTAGCATGGGAAAGCGTACTTGCACCACTCAAGCCAGAAGGCTCACTGCTTATGCTAAAAGCGCTCCCTTTGTTGTTACCGCTTTTTGGCATACTCAAAGGCAGACGTTACACATACCAGTGGGCAGGCATGCTGGTCTTGTTGTATTTTACCGAAGGTGCCGTACGCGCTTGGTCAGACATTGGCGTTTCTAGGCAATTAGCAATGATTGAAGTGGTGTTCTCGCTGATATTTTTTCTTTGTGCAATTTTTTATGCAAAACTCACGCGAAACAGTGCTTTAAAAACCCGTGCGTAATTTATAATTAAAGGCTTAAGCTATACTTAACACCTTAAAATACAGCAATTTTTATAAACCGCTTATAAAGTTAAGTACGCTAGCAGCCTTTAAATCGCAGATAAAATACGCATGATTAATCACAGTATCAGCTTCAAATGAAAATACTCATATCAAACGATGACGGCTATTTTGCGCCTGGCCTTAATATTCTAGCCAGCCACATTGCAAAATTTGCAGAAATCACCGTTGTTGCGCCTGAGCGCAATCGCAGCGGCGCAAGCAACTCGCTTACTTTAGATAGACCCTTAAGTGTTAAAAAAGCCTCAAATGGCTTTTTTTATGTGAATGGCACGCCTACCGATTGCGTGCATATTGCCTTAACTGGACTGATGGATAGCATGCCAGATATGGTGATTTCTGGTATTAATGATGGCGCGAATATGGGTGATGACACGATTTATTCAGGCACCGTTGCCGCAGCAATGGAAGGTTATTTGTTGGGGATTCCATCAATTGCCATTTCCATGTCGCAACATAATTCTACACATTTTGAAACCGCTGCATTGGTAGCAGTAGAACTCATTCAACATCATATTAAGCACGGTTTTACATCGCCCACATTACTCAACGTAAATGTGCCAGACGTACCTTATGAAGCGTTAAATGGCAGAACGGTGACGCGTTTAGGCAAGCGTCATAAAGCCGAACCTGTGATTCAACTTAAAACACCTAGGAACGAAACCGTGTATTGGGTGGGCGCTGCCGGTACGCCCAATGATGGTGGCGAAGGCACAGATTTTTACGCGGTTGCTAACAATCAAGTGTCTATTTCGCCCATTCAGGTGGATTTAACCAAACATTCACAGTTAGCAGAATTAAAAACTTGGCTGAATAAGTAATAGATGAATAAGTAATTGATATGGCTTTATTAAAACCTACCACAAAAACTGGCATCGGCATGACTTCATTGCGCACACGCGATCGCATGCTGGCGCGTTTGCGCGAGCAAGGTATAAAAGATGAAGTGGTACTTTCTGCAATAGCCGATATTCCACGGCATATTTTTGTAGATGAAGCGTTAAGTATTCGTGCCTATGAAGACGTTTCCTTGCCAATTGGCTTTGGACAAACCATTTCGCAGCCTTATATTGTGGCGCGAATGACTGAAATTTTGCGCAACGGCGCTCAATTGAATAAAGTATTAGAAGTCGGCACAGGCTGCGGTTACCAAACTGCCGTACTATCAAAAGTTTCAAAAGAAGTTTTATCCGTTGAACGTATTCGTCCTTTGCTGATGAAGGCCAGAAGCAATTTACGCACCCTAAAATGCAGTAATGTAAAGCTTGATCATGCAGACGGCAGCGTTGGATTAGAGACTTTTGCGCCATTTGATGGCATTATCGTCACCGCTGCGGCTAGCCATGTTCCACAAGAGTTATTAGCGCAATTATCGGTTGGCGGTCGCATGATTATCCCAATCGGTACCACCACACAATACTTAGTTTTAATTGAAAGAAAAGCCAAAGAATATGTACAAACCAAGCTGGAAGCAGTGAAATTTGTACCTTTGTTAGGCGGGATTAGTTAATGTTTCAATCTATTTTAGTCGCATCACTCATTATTTTTTTAAGCGCTTGCCAAAGTAACCCACCCGCTCCGGTTATTGATAGGTTACCGCAAACTTCCAAGTCTCAATCGCCACCGGCTTCCACAAATAATAATGGCGCGTCCAAATCAAGCCAAAGCAATAAAACCGCAGGAAAAGACTGGCGACCCGATAGCTATACTGTTAAAAAAGGCGATACTTTATTTAGTATCGGCTTGGAATATGGTCTTGAATATCAAGAGATTGCTGCCGCAAACAATATAAGCGAGCCCTATTCTATTCATATCGGTCAGAAATTAAATTTACCTGGCGTAAAAACAAAATCTGATTCGGCTGAGAATGGCCAGCCAACTCAAACCACAGCGGAAGATGGGGTCATCATCACGCCCATTAAAACTGAACAAGCAGTCGTTGAAACTAAACCACAAGAAAATAAATCGACTGAAATCAAACCTACTCAATCGTCTGCATCGCCCATATTAAGTGAGCCAAAATCCATACGCGAGCCTTACAGCGTGGAAGCTTTTAATAGATCAGCACTCGTTAAGTCCCCTGAAAATAAGGTGGCAGATTCAAACCAGCCAGTAAACGCTAAGACTGTTGAAAATAAGCCAGCTGACGCAAAACCAGGGGATGATGAGGCAATCACGTGGCAATGGCCGACACAAGGTAAAGTGACTGCAAGTTTTAATGAGGCCACCAATAAAGGTATTGATATTGCTGGCACCACTGGACAGGCGATTCATGCTGCCAGTATGGGCAAAGTTATTTATAGCGGATCTGATTTACGTGGTTATGGGAAATTGGTTATTGTTAAACACAATAAAACCTATTTATCGGTTTACGCGCATAATAGTAAAATTATTGTAAAAGAAGGTCAGCTTGTAGCAGCAGGACAAAAAATAGCCGAAATGGGTAATACTGACTCGAACACGGTAAAACTGCATTTTGAGATTCGGCGTTTAGGTAAATCCGTTGACCCAGCTCGTTATCTTAACCAGAATTAGCTTCAAAACCTGTCATTCGTTTTTTATCATATTTATTCGCTTTAGGAGATTAACGTGGCAGCCCCGCAAAGAAAAGACCCTAATAAATACAGCAAAAATGCGGATATCGAAGCCGATACGTTACTGAAAACATTAACCTCTGTTGCTGGACTTGTCTTGGTGCTGATTGGTTTGGTGGGTATTGCAATGGAATTTTTTAAAGATGGTGGCTGGTTAAAAACTGCACTTAGCTGGCTTTTTGATTCCACCACTCATATGATGTTTATTCCGGTGATTATTTTTGTACTATGGTTATTAAATCGCTGGATGTCATCTGCCGCCAAAGGTGAAAAGAAAAAAAGTGGCGATGTGCCAATGTATATCATGATGGCAATGGGTGTTTTTTATATATTTAGATTAATCACCACAGGTGATTTTTAGTCTAGTAAATTAAAATGTGTAATTAAGTTAACATCTTTTAAGCTCAATTTTTGAGTTAAGCCATAAGCTTTAATGCAAATAACTATCAGCGTTTAATTGCCAAACTAATAAAAAAGCCGACTAGCTGTCGGCTTTTTTATTAATCCATACAACACTGGTTATATTTTAATTAACCTGTTTATTAATGCTTTGCTGGCTTTTTGACTACCTGCTGCGCCGCTTCGTTATTGTAAAAATCCTGCACGGTCGACATATCGTAATCACGCGCCCATTTAATAATTTCATCAAACGCTGGCGCACCAATTTCACCTACTTGTGCATGAATGCCCGCCTGTTCGCGAATCACTAAAATACCAGGGATTTGATTCACTTGAAAATACTCACCAATTTCAGGATCGGTTTCAGTATTCACCATACCAAATACAATATCGGTATTTTTTGCAGCCGCCGTTTCAAACGTTGGCGTAAAAGCCACACAGGGCTCACACCATGGCGCCCAAAAATCCACAATCACAAAATTATTGCTTTCAATGGTTTGTTTAAAATTTGCTTTAGTAAGTTTGATTACTGCCATCATTTTGCCTTAAATTTTAGAAGCTGCTGTTGAATAAAACGACAGTTTAGCAGACGCGTCCCTTTTCGTTAAGCGCCGGCATCCAGATGCATTAAATGGGTTTGTCCCAAGCCGAATCAAAAAACAATTCTGCCAACGGCTTACGTTTACGCTCTGCGGTTTCGCGACTTAACGCTTCACCCGTCACCGTTTTGATATCTGCCGCATAACCCACAGCAACCATCGCCATTAAAGTAAATTGCTCTGGAATCTTAAAAACTTTACGCGCAGCATCTGCATTAAAACCGCCCATTTGATGCGCCATTAAGCCTAAATCCTGCGCTTGCAAACAAAGATTCTCAGCCGCTGCACCTGTGTCATATTGCGCCCAGCGATTCGGCTTTTGATTGTGTCCGAATAAAGTGTCTGCACAAACAAGCAATAATATAGGCGCATTTTTTACCCATTCCTGGTTGCCTGGCACCAGGCAATCAAATGCAATTTGCCAAGATTTGGCATCGGTGGTTTTATTCCAAACCATAAAACGCCAAGGCTCATCGCCAAAGCAAGATGGTGCCCAACGTGCGGCTTCACAAAGGCTAATAATCTGCTGGTTGGAAACCGCTTTACTGGCATCATAAGCCCGGCCACTCCAGCGGTTTGCAATCACTTCGTTAATGGGCACTTGTGTTTTAGCGGGTTTTTGCATGAGATTAATCCTTTAGTTAGGCTAGCAAAGTTGGATAGTCAGTGTAGCCTTTTTCCGCTCCGCCATAAAATGTTTCACTGTCCGCTTCATTCAATGGCGCATCTTTTTTGTAGCGCTCAACCAAATCAGGGTTCGCAATAAATGGTACCCCATAAGCGATCACATCCGCGTGTCCGTTTGCGATGGCAGCATTGCCGCGCGCTTTGTCGTAGCTCAAATTAGCCATGTAAGCGCCCTTAAACAGTTTGCGCATTTGTGCAAAATCAAACGCATCTGCCTCACCGCCGCCATCAATGCCACCTTCTACCGCATGTAAATAGGCTAAATTAAATTGATTCAACTGTTCAGCCACATAATTAAATAGCGCCTGAGGATTGCTATCTTGCATATCGTTAAATGGGTTAACAGGTGAAATACGTACGCCCACTTTATCGCTGCCTGCTACATCGACCACTGCCTGTGTGACTTCCATTAACAAGCGCGCACGATTCTCAATACTGCCACCATAGCTGTCAGTGCGTTTATTGCTGCCATCGCGTAAAAATTGATCTAACAAATAACCATTGGCGGCATGAATCTCTAGCCCATCAAAACCTGCTGCCAACGCGCATTTTGTTGCATGAACATATTCCGCAATAACCTCTGGAATTTCACTTTCATTAAGCGCGCGTGGTTCAACAAAATCCACCAAGCCATCGTAGGTGTAAGCCTGTCCTGCAGGTTTAATTGCCGAAGGTGCAACTGGCAGTGCGTTATTTGGCAATAAACTAGGGTGTGAAATACGGCCCACATGCCACAATTGCAACACGATTTTTCCACCTTTGGCATGCACAGATTCGGTTACTTTTTTCCAGCCGGTCACCTGCTCATCGGTATAGATGCCTGGCAATAATATATAGCCATGTGCCATTGCCGATATTGGCGTCGCTTCTGTCACAATTAAACCCGCACTTGCACGCTGCGTGTAATAAGTCACGTTTAAATCTTGTGGAACACCTGTTGTTTTAGGGGCTCTGCTTCTGGTTAATGGTGCCATCACCATACGATTCTTTAATGCAATTGCACCCAATTTTGCTGGGCTAAATAAATCCAATGCCATGTCATTCTCCATCTAAATAAGATTATGTAATTATTAAGTCAATCAATTGGTTAAGTATTCGATGCGCAGGCTAGTTAGCTGCTTTTTCGGCGGGTAGTTTAATGCCTTCAATCAATAAGGTAATTTCAATATCGTCGCCTACTGAGGCATTGGGTTTAGCAGCCCAGCCAAAGCCAAAATCGCTGGCTTTTAAGCTGGTGTGCGCTTCAAAGCCACTTCGGTATCCACCTCGAGCATCTGCACCAAAACCTAATACTTTAAAAGGAAATGTCATTTCCTTTGCTACGCCGTGCAAGGTTAATACGCCAGTCATTACACCTTCTGTAGCGGATTTTGCTTCAATTTTTTTGCTGACAAAGGTCATTTCAGCAAATTTTTCTAAATCTAAATAGTCAGATTTTTTAATGTGTTCATCACGTTTAGCGTGACTGCTATTGACGCTGAGTAAATTGATCTTTGCATCTACAGATGAATTGGCTAAATTGCTGCGATCAATCACAATATTGCCAGTGACATCGCTAAAAGTACCGGACGTTTTTGAGGCAACATGACGAATGCTCCAATTGGCAAAACTATGATTATTATCAATTTTGTAGCTTTCTTGTTCGGCAAGCGCTTGACTGCTAAACAAGGTCATTGCGCCGGTTAATGCAATAATTTTTAATACAATATTCATACATACTCCCAAAGTTAAACAGACTCAACCCTTAAATTTTTAATCTAATTCAAAGGTTAAGTAAATACGTTAAAGCATCTTTTAAGGCAAATCGAACAGCAGTATCTCTGCAGATTCTGGCGCATTAATTTGTATTGATTCATTCGCACTCATCATGAGTGCATCGCCAGCTTTGAGCATTTGCCCATTGACTGCAACCTCACCCGTTGCAATCTGTAGATAAACCTGACGGTTTTCTTTGACGATATAGTTTAATAGATGATCTGCTGTCAGCTTTGCTGCATACAGCTCGATATCCTGATGAACAATCAGTGAATCTCTGGCTCCATTTTGGGACGCCAATAAACACCATTGGTTTAATTTTTTTTCCGTATCAAAAAATTTATCTTCATAGCCAGGTGTTAAGTTGAGCTGGTTTGGCAGAATCCAAATCTGCAATAAATGCACTGGCTTATCATTCGACGCATTAAATTCGCTATGCGTAATACCACTGCCAGCCGTCATGCGCTGCACATGGCCTTGCTGAATAATTTCTACATTACCCAAACTATCTTTGTGTGAAAGCTCACCTTGCAGAATATAGGTGATAATTTCCATATCGTTGTGCGAGTGCATGCCAAAACCTTGTGCGGGCGCAATCACATCTTCATTAATCACGCGTAAAACAGAATAACCCATCCAGTTTCTGTCGATATATCGCCCAAAGGAAAAGGAATGATAGCTATCCAGCCAGCCATGATTAGCATGTCCGCGTTCTGATGATTTTCTGATTTGCATCGTATTACGCCCTTTCTATTAATCCCTTAATTATTAGACCAGTTTACTATAAAAACTAATTTTCACCATGACCAATCCTTATTTTTAAGCTGGATAGTGCTATATGTGGTTAAATTATTCATAAATCAAGTTAAGCATTTTCTTTTTATATATTCAGCTTTTATTTTAAGAGAGTTTTATGACACAAGACCAGCTGCCACGCGAATTTGAACCACTAAACAGAATTGCCGTGAAAGCCATGTTGTGGCTTAACGGCTTCGCACACATTGTCATTGGTCTAGCTTTGGCCGCTTCGGTCATCATGTTTACCTGGCTATTTTTTATCGATGTGCAAAACGCAATCGATAATCACAATTTGATACACGGTTTTTTGCACGCACTGGGCACATTAATGCTGCTATGGTCAATCTCCGCGCTAATTTCGGCCGAAATTCGCTATTTGATGGGCAGTAAATTGTTAGTAGAAACTTTTATTGAGGTGGTACTGGTCTTGTTTTTACGCAAGCTGATTGTCATGCCAGTGCAAGATGCTTCACCTTCGTTTGAGGAAGTCAGCATATGGGTGGGTGGCGCGTTCGTGATGGGATTAATCTATGTGATGGTGCGCTGGGCTGATAGATCAAATGAGCCTAGGTAAATTGAGGTTAGCTGAATTGAAGCTATATATAATGAACATAGATAAAATAAATTTGGGCAATCACATTTTAATCAATAAATTTCGTTAACTTTTTAATAATAAAAATATGCAAACCACTATTAACAATATTATCAATGCAACTTCTTATGTCATTTTAGGTAAGCAGCAGCAGATTAAACTTAGTCTTGCATGCCTGTTGGCAGGCGGCCATTTACTGATTGAGGATTTGCCCGGAATGGGTAAAACCACGCTGGCGCACACCTTGGCACAAGTACTCGGTCTGGAATTCCGGCGCACACAATTCACCAGCGATCTGTTGCCTGCCGATATTGTTGGCGTGTCGGTTTTTAATCGTAATACCTCCAACTTTCAGTTTCATCCAGGCCCTATTTTTACCAATGTTTTGCTGGCTGATGAGATTAATCGGGCGACGCCAAAAACACAAAGCGCTTTGCTAGAAGCAATGGAAGAGCACCAAGTTACAGTGGACGGCAATACGCATCGTTTACCTAGTCCATTTTTTGTCATTGCCACACAAAATCCTAAATATCATATTGGCACATTTGCTTTACCGGAATCGCAACTAGACCGCTTTTTAATGCGTATCACTTTGGGTTATCCAGATAGTCAGTCAGAACGTGCTTTGCTAAAAAACCAAGGTGGACGCGCCAACGCGCAACATATTCAAGCAGTTTGCAATAGCGAAACCCTGTTAGACCTGCAGCAAAATGTCAGTCTCGTCCATGTGTCGGATGCACTTTTAGATTATTTGCAGGCATTAATACAATACACACGCATACAATTCAGCACAGGCCTGTCGCCTAGGGCCGGCTTAGGCTTGCGCCAGTGTGCGCAAGCGTGGGCGATGTGTGAGGGCCGCGATTTTGTTACGCCAGAGGATATTCAAGCCGTATTGCCCAGCGTAGTTGCGCATCGCATGCAAACAGACAGCAACACAAATGTCGCCAAGCAAATATTGGATAGCGTTGCTATTTAATCTATCTAGTCAAAGTTCATAGACAGATTCAAGCATATGCCTGCAAAAACATGGCCTTTATTTTTCTGGAAGCGAATCTGGTGGCAACAATGGTTTCGTGTTTCAAAAACCACGCTTAATATCGCCACGCTACATCCACGACAAATCTATATTCTACCGACACGCTGGGGCATACTTTATGGCGTAATGCTGATTGCGCTATTAATCGGCTCTATTAATTACGCGCTCAGTCTGGGCTTTTATATCACCTTTTTGCTGGCAGCTTTGGGCAATATTGCCATGCTGCATACTTGGCGTAACTTGTTGCATCTGCAAGTTTCTGTGATAAAAGTTAGCCCTGTTTTTGCGGGAGATTTTGCTGAAGTTACATTACAAATAAGTGACCTGAAAAATCGCCCGCGTTATGCAGTTTGCGCTTGTTTTTCGCAAGATAAAACCGTGACGCAAAATATAGCGGTTAATGAAGCGCAAGTATTTTCCGTGCCAGTTAGCACGCAAAAACGTGGCTTACATGCGCTACCGCGAATAACGCTTAACACCCAATTTCCTCTAAATTTATTGCATGCTTGGGCGGTGGTAGAAAATCCATTTCAGGTATTGGTGTATCCCAAAGCCAGTGATTTTATCAGCCCCAAAACATTGTCAAGCGATGTCAGTGCGCAAACTGGCAACCAACTCAATAAAGGCGACGAAGACTTTAATGGACATAAAAATTATCAATTTGGCGATTCACCAAGCCGCATTGATTGGAAAGCCTCCAGCCGCAGTATTGGCATGTTCACCAAGCTATATAGCGGCACAGTCAGCAGCACATTGTGGTTAGATTGGGATTTAACAGAAGGCGATTACGAGGCGCGCATTTCGCAGCTCACTCGCTGGGTGATTGAAGCGCATGCCGCCCAGCAGAACTATGGATTAAAGCTACCCAGTATCACCTTACAACCTAGCCATTCAGAATCCCACTATCATCAGGCGTTAACAGCGCTGGCATTGCTTGATTAACAGCATGATTCAACATTTAAGCTCAACGCAATTGAAATGGCTATTAGTATCGCTAGCAGTGGTATTAGCCACGCAGACCCCCAATTTGCCAGTGTGGGTAATTGCCAGCAGCATATTTTTGGGTATTTGGCGCTATTCAATTAATCAATATCAATGGGCTATGCCAAGAATCTGGCTTTTATTGCCAATTACCATCAGCATTTGTTTAGGTATTATTTTTACTTTTAAAGGCTTTTTTGGACGTGATGCATCGTTAAGTCTATTAATCGTTATGTGCGCACTAAAGTTGCTAGAAACCAAAACCTTGCGTGACTACATATTGGTCATTGTTCTGGCGTATTTTTTGGTGGGCAACTTATTTTTATTTAATCAAACCATTACCACATTTTTAATCAGTATTCCGCCGTTAGTTCTGCTAACTGCGACATTAATCAACACCAGCCTGCATAGCCAGCAGCCGATTCAATTCTCACTTAAACTAGCGAGCCAATTACTTCTGCAAGCTGTGCCGGTGATGCTGATATTATTTGTATTGTTTCCGCGCATTCCTGGCCCGCTGTGGGGCTTGCCGCAAGATGCCAATAACGCGATGTCTGGCTTAAGCGATAACCTGCAATTTGGTAATATTAGCAAGCTGACCAAAAATAGCGCTATCGCGTTCAGGGTGCAATTTAAAGGCGAAACCCCTGCTAATAATCAACTTTACTGGCGCGGCCCAGTTTTGTGGCATCAAGAAGACAAAAACTGGAGCATGAGCAGCTCCAAAATTGGTTTAAAAGCTGAAACAGCCGTTGTCTATGGTGACCCAATTGAATATACGATCACGTTGGAACCACATAACCGCTTATGGATGCTAATGCTGGACATCCCCACCCGTATCCCAGCAGAAGCAAAAATGTCGCATGATCATGTTGTGCTTGCGGACAAGCCCGTGCGTACACGTAAACGCTATGATGCTATTTCGTTTACCCGCTACAAGTTAGGTGAAAATCTAGGTGAGCGCGAGCGCATATTAAGCTTGCAACTGAATGAGGGTGAGAATCCCAGAACTATTCAGCTAGCCCAAAGTTGGGCGCAGTTAAGTGCAATCGATAAAGTGAACAAGGCCTTAAGTTTGTTCAGGCAACAGTCATTCTTTTACACACTAAACCCACCGCTTTTGGACGAGAATCCAATAGATGATTTTTTGTTCGATACTAAACGGGGATTCTGTGAGCACTATGCCACCAGCTTTGTTTACTTGATGCGCGCCGCAGGTGTGCCAGCGCGAATCGTTACTGGCTATCAAGGCGGCGAATTTAACCCAAACGGTAACTATTTAATCGTGCGCCAATCCGACGCACACGCCTGGGCAGAAGTTTGGCTTAAAGATAAAGGCTGGGTGCGCATAGACCCGACTGCAGCGGTATCGCCAGAGCGCATAGAGTTTGGCATCAGTGAAGCGTTAAGTGACACGGATGAACTGCCAATGATGGCGCGCAAAGATTATCCTTGGCTGAAAAAAGCATACCTGAACTGGGACAGCGTCAATAACGGCTGGAACCAATGGGTGTTGGGTTATGACGACAAAAAGCAACTCGATTTCTTAAAAAAACTCAGCGGCAAAAATTTGAATTTGCAAGAGATGTTAATCTGGATGATGAGTATCCTTGCATTGATTATGGCGATTACCGCTTATTTTTTGCTCAAGCAAAACAAAGCTAAACTTAGCCCAGCACAGCGTTTGTATGCACAATACTTACAGCAACTAAAACGCGCGGGATTAACACCACATGCTTCTGAAGCAGCGCTGGATTTTGCGCAGCGTGCGGCGTTGGCCTTACCTGAACATCAACCATTTATCATTGAAATCGCTCAGCGGTATAATATTTTAATATACAGCGCCTCACGAAAGCCTGAAATACTGGATGAGCTGGCGCAACTCATTAAGCAATTAACCATTAAAAAGCCATGAAAACAGATTTGGAATATATGCAGATTGCCTTGCATCAAGCGCAGCAAGCGGCATTAGCAGGCGAAGTGCCTGTGGGCGCGATTGTCGTCAAAGACGGCATTATTATCGGGCGAGGCAGTAATACGCCCATTGGTTTGCATGACCCAACCGCGCATGCCGAAATCATGGCGATGCGCCAAGCTGCAACTTACTTGGGCAATTACCGCCTGGTAGATTGCACTTTATATGTGACGCTAGAACCGTGCGCAATGTGCAGCGGTGCTATGCAACATGCCCGAATCGCAAAGCTGGTATACGGTGCCAGCGACCCAAAAACTGGCGCTTGCGGTAGTGTGATTAACTTGATGGCAGAAGCAAAATTGAATCATCACACTGAAGTGCTTGGTGGAGTTTTGGCATTAGAATGTGGCGCGCTATTGTCTGATTTTTTTAGGCAACGCAGAGCAGATAAAACCAGTTTACAGATTTACAAGCAATAAAAAAGCCGACATTTAGCCGGCTTTTTTATTGCTGTGACAGCTTAATTTAATTAATCATTACTACCCATCAAGCCCATCAACAGATGCAACAAGCTAGTAAACAAGTTATAAATACTCATATACAAACCCAATGTTGCCATCACATAATTGGTTTCGCCACCAGTTACAATGCGACTTACCTCATACAAAATAAAACCTGAGAACAACAACACACCAACACCAGATAAGGCCAACTGCATGGCTGGAATTTGCAGAAAGATATTAGCAAGCGATGCCACGATTAACAGAATAATACCGACCATCAAGAATTTACCCATAAAGCTAAAGTCTTTTTTAGTGGTTGTAGCAATGCCTGCCATAGTCATCAAAATAACGCCAGTACCGCCAGCCGCCAAGCCAACGATTTGTCCGCCATTGTTTAAGTTAAGTGCGTGTTGCAGGATTGGACCTAACATTAAACCCAGCAAGAAAGTTAAACCAAGCAATAAAACGACGCCGATGCTGCTGTTACGATTGGCATTAATTGCCGCAAACAATCCATAAATAACTGCTAAAGCGCCAATTGCAAACATAAACGGATGTTCTGCAGCAAAAGCAAAATTCATTTTCATACCAACCAACGCACCGATAACCGTTGGAATCATTGTTAAGCCAAGTAAGGCATAAGTGTTACGTAATACCTTATTTTGTGTGGCTAATGTGCCTTCACGGCCTAATACTTGCATGTCATCTAACATATTTATTTCCTTATAAAAGTTGCCAAAAGGCAATACAACTAAGATAACGACTATTGTCTAAAGTTTCAAGTGACAAATTGGTTAAATTAATAGTTTTAGCAAATGCCTGTCCTAGTTAAGCCAGTTCAATTGTCTAAAAAAAGCGAATGTTTAAAGACTGCTACTCAAAACAGCATGCTAACAAGCCTAACTTAGAGCTATGTTAACCATCGTACAGACAGCAAAATTTGCTACTCATACTATCTGTTTGCAACATTTTAACTAATGCAAATTTTTATTTTTTCAAAAGGATTATCATGAATAAAACTAAACTAAGCGCTCTGGCGACCTTCTCTATAGCAACAACTTTATTTTTAACTTCTGGAATTGCACAAGCTAATAGCTTGAGCATTTTAGGTCCATCAGCAATTTCTTTTACTGGCTACAACGGACAACCTTCAACTGTAACAGGCAGTTACTCAAGTGGATTTTTAGGAACCCTCGTAGCGAATGCACCCGGCACCATTTCTTTTACCTATTTAGGTAATGAGAGTGGTTTTATTAATTCATTTTCATTTGGTGGTTTTGCCTTGAATGAAAGCAATGCAGTTGGTGACACTATTGCTTCAGTATCTATCGGTGCGGGTACAGTTGATTTCGCTTTTAATGATAATCAAGGCGGTTCAATTAGTAATGGTACAGCATCAACACCATCACTAGGGTTTGCAATTTTAGACGGTAACGTTGCTTCTCCTAATGGCGGTTCATTTGATTTTGTTTTAGGTTTTAATGATAGCTCTACTAATGACGCAGATTACGACGATTTTGTAGTTGGTGTTAATTATGCCACTATTAGTCCAGTTCCATTACCAACATCTTTACCACTATTGGCAGCATCTTTAGGCATATTCACTCTTGCTTCACGCCGTAGAGTTTAAATAGCGGATTTAAGCTGATTAAAGGCGCGTAGATTGTTAGGTAAACAATTCCCCCTCTTGTTTACCTAACAATCCAACCCGTTTTACAGCGGCAACGAAATCAGCATCTTCATGCAGGCCGTTAATATCGGCAGGATGGTGACCGCCATGCATGCGAGCAAGCCTTAATATGCTCAATGCAGCCATTTTCCATTGCAATTTTTCAAGCAACTCGTCTGCCAAATCAGGGCGATTACACAACAGCACCATATCGCAACCGGCATTCAATGCAGCCAAACTGCGTGTCGTCACATCACCGCCTACACTTGCGCCTTCCATACTCAAATCATCGCTAAAAATCACGCCATTAAAGCCGAGCCGCTCACGCAACACTTTTTGCAGCCATTTTGCAGAAAATCCAGCTGGCTTGTCATCGACCTTAGGATAAATCACATGTGCGGGCATAATCGCCGCCAAACCTTCATCGATCATCTGTTTGAATGGCTGCATATCGTGCGCAGCAATTTCATCAAAACTGCGCTCATCTATCGGAATGCTCACGTGCGAATCTGCCACTACAAAACCATGTCCGGGAAAATGCTTACCCACCGCAGACATGCCGCCTTTCTTTAGTCCTTGCATCAAACTGAATGCCAATTCGTTGATTGCAGTTGCATCCTGATGAAACGCCCTGTCGCCAATCACCAGGCTGTCGCCATAATCCATATCCAGTATCGGGGTAAAACTGAAGTCGATACCATGCGCGCGCAATTCAGCTGCTAAAATCCATCCCGCTTCAATCGCCAGTTCGCGCGCTTTTTTAGGATTTTTATCCCAAATCTTGCCAAACTCACGCATGGGTGGAATCTTGGTAAAGCCCTCTCTAAACCTTTGCACACGACCGCCTTCATGATCTACCGCAATCAACAACGGTGGATGGCGTAATGCATGAATGCTGGTGGTCAGCGCTTTAAGCTGTGTGCAGTTTACAAAGTTGCGTGTAAATAAAATCACGCCACCAACCAGCGGATGTTGCAAGCGTTTAATGTCTTCAGCAGTTAGCTCTGTGCCAACGACATCCAACATGACAGGACCTAATGACATATTAAAGCTCATAAATGGGATAGCCTCGATAATAACATCAATATAAACAATGATTAATTAGCCACCCTTAAGATAAAACACTTTGTTAGTGAACTTAACGTAGGAATTTTCTGATAGCTGTTTAAGAATTAGCTGACTGACCACATAAAGAAAATAATATTAAATATCGTTTATCGATAATGATGGTGAGAATAGAAATGCTTGGAAATAGATCAAAAGGTAATTTAATGATTTTTAAAGGTAAATTTAAGTTAATAATCGGTAAATTAGTTAACAATCATCTTTCTGTCATTAATGCTGAAAAAGATTTAATGATTGGAAAGATACAACTTCAATATAGTCTTAGCTTAA
>JAZKEJ010000124.1:32400-33500 GCA_040387095.1 Pseudomonadota bacterium
GACAAAATCAGCCAAGCTTCGCCGTCATCATTTAAATGCGCTTTTATACCATTTAAAAAACCTTTCAGCATCTGACTATTAGGATCATAAATCGCATGCTCTATCGGCGCATTAGCTTTAGCCGGTAGCCATGGCGGATTACAGACAATCAAATCGGCTTTTTTGTGTCCGCTCGGAAACAAATCCGCTTGTTCAATCGTAATATATTGTTTCAGATTGAGTTTTTCTACATTATCAGCCGCGCAATTCAGCGCGCGCGGGCTGTTATCGGTGGCGATAACAGCTTTGATGCCACGCGTCACTAAAATAGCGGCAATGACGCCAGTGCCGGTACCAATATCAAAAGCGGTTTTAGCATTTCCTAACGAAGTAGTATTAATTAAATCCAGATATTCGCCGCGTATAGGCGAATACACGCCATAATGCGCGTGAATATTGCTTTGCAGTGCATCGATAAATACGCCTTTTTTGCGCCATTCTTGCGCGCCGTTCATGCCCAGCAATTCGCGCAGCGATAACACCATTTTCATGGGCATTTTGTCCAGCTTGGTATTCACAATCAACGCACCAGCAACCGCCTCTTTTACATCCGGCGCGCGTTTTAAATCGCAGCTGCCATGATTGAGTTCGATTAAGATTTTGTTGGTGATATGCGCGCGCTGAATCTGCCTTGCTCTGTGCTGATGAAACGCTTCCAGCATGGTCGCCGCTGGCTTTTGCGGTTTGCGGTCGACGCGTTTTGTGACGGCTTGCAACAATTGTTTTGCATTCTGAAAATCGCCTTTGTACAAAAATCCCGTGCCTTCACAAGCCAACCGATACGCCTCATCCGCTTTCATGGTGTCGTCTGCCACCACGATATTTTTGGGGGGCGCCGCATTGGCCTCGCTTTGCCAAACCGCAGTTTGGGGTTTACCTTTTTCTTGCCAAGTAATGGTTAAATCACTATTTAATTGTTCAGTCAATGTGTACTCGATGCTAGTTAACGGTTAAAAATGCTTAATATTTGAAAAGGCTCTTAAAATATCTAGACCCTAAATTTACAGCTTAAAAGGATTGAAATTGGTATTTTTATCATAATAATCCTCATTTTCGGCGCG
>JAZKEJ010000125.1:0-4580 GCA_040387095.1 Pseudomonadota bacterium
TGAGCTTGATTGGGGAAATGCATAATAGATTCGCCGTTCCAGATGGTATTGATCGACAAAACATTTCTAGTTTCCTTCACCAAATACGCGCTATTCTGATATCTCCTGAGAGCTAACTCAGCTGTTTTTTGAATATCGATGTCATCATTTTCTGATGTCACTTTTATTTTAATCGCAGCGTCAGCTTTGGCATAGAATAACTGCATGGCAATCTGTTGCAATTGGGTTGTACTCGGCATAGCTACATGATTCTGCGCCAGCCACCAGCGCAATACATTGTTGATTCGGGACTGATTTAACAGCATCAGCGGTGGCAATAATAGCTGGGAAATTGCCTGATTATCTGCAAAACACGCCTTTGCATCGCTTGCTGCTAACTCGTCTAGCAAGTCATTCGCTTCAGCTAAATGCGCTGCGCTGCGTGCCAAGTTTTGTGTGATTGCGGGATATTGCTGCATCAAACTCGGCAAGATTGAATGGCGCATAAAGTTACGGTCGAATTGCTGATTCAAATTGCTTTCATCTTCAATCCAAGCAAGCTGATGTTGTTGGGCATATTGCTCTAATTCAGCTCTCGATATGCTTAATAATGGCCGCAACAATTTTCTTTTTGCATCAAGTGGCGCCATCGCTGCCAAGCCTTTTACACCGGCCCCGCGTGCAAGTTGCAAAAGTAAGGTTTCGGCTTGATCATCCTGATGGTGGGCTGTGCAGATAAACCCGGTATTTTTGCTGAAAAGCGCCCGATAGCGCACTTGTCTTGCAGCGGATTCTATACCTGAACTGCTATCAGCATTCACATGGACTCTTGAAATAATCAGCGGAATATCATGCTGGTTACAGATTGTTTGGCAAAAATCTGCCCATGCGTCTGCATTTGGGCTTAATGCGTGGTGAACATGATGGGCTGACAGCTGGAAACCAACACTGTGACGGAGTGTGGCTAAAATATGCAATAATGCACATGAATCAAGGCCGCCACTTAATGCAATGATTAATTGGGGATTAACCGCATTTTGTGCAGAAAAAACGTCGCTTAAATAAGTATTAACTTGCTGCGATAACGATACATCGCGTTTATTAGTTTTTTTATTTAGGCGTTGTTTCTTTAAATTTTCCATAACTCATCAAGCGAGCATATCGGGCAGTTAATAACTGTTCGGTATCTTTTTTCAACAAAGCGACTAGCTGGTCTTTAAGCGTTTTACGTAGCGACTGCATAATTGATTGAATGTCACGGTGCGCACCGCCTAAAGGTTCGCTAACAATTGTGTCAACTAAACCAAGTAGCTTTAACCTGTCCGCTGTAATAGCCAGCGTTTCTGCAGCTTCTGCTGCTTTGCTAGCACTCTTCCACAAAATAGAAGCACAGCCTTCTGGTGAGATAACTGAATAAGTGGCGAATTGCAACATCAGCAAATGGTCCACCACGCCTAATGCCAATGCACCACCAGAACCACCTTCGCCAATAATTATGCCAATAATTGGCGTTTTCAGTTCTGCCATCACGTACAAATTTTTTGCAATTGCTTCACTTTGCCCGCGCTCTTCTGCGCCAATGCCTGGATAAGCACCTGGGGTATCAATTAAGGTAATAATCGGCAAATTAAATTTTTCTGCCAGTCGATATAAGCGTAATGCTTTGCGATAACCCTCTGGACGTGGCATACCAAAATTTCGGTACTGCCTTTCTTTGACATCGCGGCCTTTTTGATGGCCGATGACGACTACAGGAATACCTTCAAACCGGGCTAATCCGCCGACAATCGCTGGATCATCTGCGTAAGCTCGGTCGCCATGCAACTCTTCAAAATCGGTGAAGATTTCGCGAATATAATCTAGGGTGTAAGGACGTTGTGGATGGCGCGCAACTTGTGAAATTTGCCATGCGCTCAAATTTTGATAGGTTTCCTGCAGCAGTTTTTTTTGTTTTTTTTCCAGCTGATCTAATTCTTTAGAAATATCCAGCTCATCATGCTCGTCATGAGAGACCTGCAATGCTTCTATACGCTTCTCAAGCGCTGCAATAGGCTGCTCAAAATCTAAATAGCTAATTTTTGTATCTGTGACGCGTCTAAGACTCATATTTTTATATTACTCAACTATTTAAAGTAAATGTTTTAATCAAGTTAATTATATAGGATTTTAACATTTTCTTTCGATAACCATGCAGTCAGATTTTGCAATAACTCATCATGCAACTCCACGCGCCAGGCATCACCCAACATCATGCTCGCCTGGCCTTGCGCATTGTGATATTCAACTTTAACAGGACACAGTTTTTTATCGATTTCCGCTGTTTTTCTGCGATAAGGATTTAATATCGCCGTCAGCTTTAACGCGTCGGATTGTCCATTGCACGAAATCTTCAACATACTGGCATATTGGCTGCGTGCGGAGGCTAAATCGTATAATTTACGTGCGTTTACGCGTATTCCGCCCGAAAAGTCATCATGACTAACGCGACCTTCAATAATTAATAATGCATCTTCTTTAATTAATTGTGCTGATTGATGGAGCATTTCGCTTCCAACTACCACATCCACACGCGAAACCGCATCGTCGATCGTCACTATCGCCATTTTCCCGCGCTGCGTCATGCGTACGCGTACACCGACTACAATTCCCGCCATCAATTTCGGCTGCTCTTGTGGGGTTAAGTCAGCCAGCGATCCTCGCACAAACTGACTTACATCTTGCTTGGCATTTAAAAATGGATGGCCACTTAAATAGAAACCCAATGCAGCTTTTTCTTCTATCAGAGCCTGTTCTGGTGACCACGCTGGCACATTGGGTAAATCGTGTTTAGTCTCAGACATATCACCAAATAAATTATCTTGCCCTGTATTACTATTATTTTGCTCTGCAGCAGCAATCGCCATGCTAACCGCAGCCAATAAAGCCGCACGATTCGGTTCCAGCTTATCAAATGCGCCAACACGAATCAGCGATTCAATGACGCGCCGATTCACTTTGCGCAAATCTAACCGCAGGCAAAAATCGAATAGACTTTTAAATGGACCATGTGTTTCACGCGCTGCAATAATCAGTTCTATCGCCGCTAAACCTGTACCTTTAACCGCGCCTAAACCGTATAGCATTTGGTTATGATTGATTGGTAAAAATCGATAGCCACTTTGGTTAATATCGGGCGGCAATACTTCTACTTTATTGGGCGCACAGTCATCAAAAAAACTGTGGATATTATCGGTGTTATTCATATCGGCTGACATTGTTGCCGCCAAAAATGCAGCAGGATAATGCGCTTTTAAATAGGCGGTATGATATGCCACTAAAGCATAGGCAGCGGCGTGCGATTTATTAAAACCGTAACCAGCAAATTTTTCCAGCAAATCGAATAACTCGGTCGCCTGCTTTTCGTTAAGTCCGTTTTTAAGCGAGCCTTCTACAAAAATAGCGCGCTGGGCATCCATTTCTTCCTTTTTCTTTTTACCCATGGCGCGACGTAGTAAATCCGCACCGCCCAGGCTATATCCCGCAACCACTTGCGCGATCTGCATAACTTGCTCTTGATAAACCGCAATACCATAGGTTTCTTTTAGAATGGATTCAGTCGCTGGGTGCGGATATTCCACGCGTTGTTTACCGTGTTTGCGCCGACAAAAATCGGGAATCAAATCCATTGGGCCTGGCCGATAAAGCGCCACCAGCGCAATAATGTCTTCAAAGCAATCTGGCATTGCCTGTTTAAGCATATCTTTCATACCGCGCGATTCCAACTGAAAAACCGCAGTGGTATTGGCCGTTTTTAGTAGCTGGTAACTAGCTTTATCGTTTAATGGCAGTGTTTCAAAACTAAGTGGTGGCTCGCCTAATGCCGCCCGCTGTTTATTGGCATTTACTAACGCCAACTCTAGAATCGTCAGCGTTCTTAATCCCAAAAAGTCGAACTTAACCAGACCAACTGCCTCTACATCGTCTTTGTCATACTGGCTAACCAAACTGGCGCCATCTGGCTGACAATAGATAGGTGAAAAGTCGGATATCTTACTTGGGCTAATCAATACGCCGCCCGCATGCATACCCACGTTACGCACCAAGCCTTCTAATCGTAGTGCTAACTCTAACAATTCTGCGACTTCCTCTTCTTTTTCGCGGCGCTCTTGCAACTGCGGTTCTTTTTCTAACGCACTGCTTAGCGTAATACCCAATTCGAGCGGGATTAATTTGGCAATACTATCTACAAAATTGAATGGCAAATCCAATACACGTCCAACGTCGCGGATCACCGCCTTAGCCGCCATAGTACCGAAAGTGGCAATTTGCGAAACCGCATCTAAGCCATATTTTTGTTTAACGTAATCAATAACGCGGTCACGGCCATCCATGCAAAAATCGATGTCAAAGTCAGGCATGGAAACACGGTCTGGATTTAAAAAGCGCTCAAACAGCAGGTTATATTGCAACGGATCCAAATCGGTAATATTTAAACTGTAAGCAACCAAAGAGCCAGCGCCAGAACCGCGACCAGGGCCAACAGGTACGCCATTATTTTTAGCCCAGTTAATAAAGTCCGCTACGATCAAGAAATAGCCAGCGAAACCCATTTGATTGATTAT
>JAZKEJ010000126.1:0-1711 GCA_040387095.1 Pseudomonadota bacterium
TCACGTGCATCTGCATTTTGCTTAACCTGGTTTTCAAGATTTGAAACCTCTGCATTGGCTTCATAATAAGCCGCCTGTGCGATATTAATCGCTTCTGAAGCCGCATAGTGCGCTTGGCGGCTTAATTCTGTTTCAGCTTCACTTTTTCGCAATTCCGCCATTTGCGATTCCAGTTGATTCACCAGCTTTTCAACTTGCCTTTTACTTTTTTCCCATTCAGTACTGGCATCACGTTTTTTCAATAACCAAAATTGCCCATCCGTTAGCTTTTGTGCGCTTTGCAGGGCATGATAATGCTGGGTAATAACGGCTTGTGACTCTAATTTGGTGATTTGCTTTTGCAGCTCCTGGCAAATATCTTCTACACGCATCAGGTTTTCGCGCGTATCCCGCAAACGCAATTCTGTTTCACGGCGGCGTTCTTTATATTTGCTGATGCCGGCGGCTTCTTCTAAAAACACGCGCAATTCTTCGGGTTTAGCTTCTACAATACGTGAGATAGTGTTTTGGCCGATGATCGCGTAGGCGCGACCGCCAAGCCCTGTACCTAAAAACAAATCTGCCACATCACGCCTGCGTACGGCTGTGTTGTTAATGTAGTAAGTTGAGCCCTTTTCACGCTCGATTACACGCTTAACGCTGATTTCTGCGTATTGACTCCATTCACCGGCGCTATTGTTTGAAGTACCGCCAAGGCTGTTATCAAAAATGAGCTCTACGCTGGCACGAGATATGGGCTTGCGGTTGCCGGAGCCGTTAAAAATCACCGCATCCATCGCATCAGCACGCATTTCTTTGGCAGAAGATTCACCCAGCACCCAACGTACAGATTCCATCACATTCGATTTGCCGCAGCCGTTCGGGCCAACAACACCCACGCGCTGTCCATGCAAATGAATCGTGGTTGGATCTACAAAAGACTTGAATCCAGCAAGTTTTAAATGAGTTAAGCGCAAAAGGTAGGCGTGATGA
The DNA here is from genome assembly GCA_040387095.1 of Pseudomonadota bacterium. Lineage (GTDB taxonomy): Bacteria > Pseudomonadota > Gammaproteobacteria > Burkholderiales > Methylophilaceae > Methylotenera_A. The sequence continues at coordinate 973 of JAZKEJ010000126.1, forward strand.
TTTGAGTTAAATAAGTATGTTAAAAAAAGGTGTTAACTTGTTTTATATATGTTTTGTTAAGAAGCTATTTATAATAGCGTTATTATTTGATAGGAAAGCCATTATGTCTAGCACCGCGTTGCATGAAAACGTCACTATATTAGGTGACTTAAGCGCACAAGCCTCTAAAACGCTTGAAACATTCCCCAATCCAAACCCGAATCGTGATTTTCATATTCATATGGAAATCCCGGAATTCACTTGCCTTTGCCCCAAAACAGGCCAGCCTGATTTTGCGGTTATTTACCTGGATTATATTGCAGACCAACTTTGCGTTGAACTGAAAAGCCTCAAACTTTATATCGTTTCATTCCGCAATGAAGGTTGTTTCCATGAAGCCGTCACCAATCGCATCTTAGACGACTTAGTTGCGGCCACACAGCCAAAATTTATGCGCGTAACTGCCAAGTTTTATGTGCGTGGCGGTATTTTTACTAACGTAATTGCAGAACATCGCAAAACAGGTTGGCAACCCTTGCCTAAAGTTGATTTACTACAATTTGAATCACAAAGTAATACGCGCGGTTAATTACACGCGATTAATTAAAATCATGGGCAAAAATGCGTTGACAATTAACCTGCCCATCTTTAATATTGCGCCTTCGTTAAGTGGTCGCTTTAAAGCAAAGCACATTTAACAGGTGAAAGTCGGGGGTATAGCTCAGCTGGGAGAGCGCTTGCATGGCATGCAAGAGGTCAG
>JAZKEJ010000127.1:0-10581 GCA_040387095.1 Pseudomonadota bacterium
CATTTTTGCAAAAAAGCTTGATTGTTGAATGAATTACGTGATAAATTTAATGCAATTTCGCGGATGCTAACTCTTATATTTAGCCGCTTTTTGACCGAGGTCATGCAATGAATAAACGCATTATAACGCTGCTTGTGCTTGCTTGCTTAAGCTTGAATGTAAATGCTGATGAAATTCAGCTACAAAAAAATTATCCGGAACGTCATGTGGTGGTAAAAGGTGACACATTGTGGGGTATTTCAGCGCGGTTCTTGAAAGACCCTTGGCAATGGCCAAAAGTGTGGCGCATGAATCGTGCACAAATTAAAAATCCGCACTTGATTTATCCCGGCGATGTTGTCGTGCTGGATACAAGCAGCGGTTCTCCTCAGCTAAAATTACTGCGCGAAACGATGACGCTGCAACCTGGAATACGTATAGAGCCTTTGGAAAAAGAGGCTATTTTTACGATTGCCCCCAATATTATTGAGCCGTTTTTAACTCAACCTTTGTTAATCGAAAATAGTAAATTAGATACTGCGCCGCGCATTATTGCTGGTCAGGACAATCGCGTTGTATTAAGCCCTGGTACTCGAGTTTATATTAACGAGATTCAAGAGGGTGCAGGATTGCACTGGAATATCTATCGTCCAGGCGAGGTGCTTAGAGATCCTGATACCAATGAAGTGTTAGGTACAGAGGCGGTTTATTTGGGCGATGTGGATATCGCACGCTTTGGTGAGCCTGCAACTGGCGACATTGTGCGAGCCAAAGAAGAAATTTTTACCAAAGATAGATTAGTTGTTTCGCCGGAAGAGTTTAAAAGTAGTTTTGTACCTCACGCGCCAGATTCACAGATTGCTGGACGTATTATGCGCATCTATGGCGGTGTTGCAGAAGGTGGGCCAAACACTGTTGTGTCCATTAATCGTGGCATAAATGATGGTTTAGAAGAAGGTCATGTTTTAGCAGTTAGCCGATATGGCAGAATTGTGACGGATGCGGAATATAAAGAATCAGAGACTGAAAAAGATGCTCCGCAAAGCAAATCAGCCTTAAAACCAGGACAAGTTAAATTGCCAGATGAACGTATTGGCTTAATCATGATTTTTAGAACTTTTGAACGCGTTTCTTATGGACTTATCATGAATACGTCAGAAGCGGTTCACACAGCAGACTCGGTTCATACGCCTTAATACACAGCTACAAATGTTAACTAAAGCCAACATGCAGGAAAGTGATGTTGCGCTTTGGTTATCCCTGCATTTTATAACGGGTTTAGGTAATGCAGGAATCTGCCAACTATTGGCAAAATTCGGTTCACCTGAAGCGATTTTTAGTGCAAAAAGCCATCAGCTGCGAGAAGTGGTTGATGAAAGTGTGGCACAAAAAATCTTGGGCGGTGTAAATGTTGAGCTGATTCAGCCCACACTCGATTGGTTGCAAAAAGACAATGCCCACCTTGTCACGCTAGCCGACGAAACTTATCCTCAAAATTTGTTGGAAATTACGAATCCACCCGCATTACTTTATGCGATTGGTGATCTACGTTGGTTAAATCATCCGAGCATTGCAATGGTAGGTAGCCGTAGCAGCACTCCTCAGGGTGAAAAAAATGCCGAAGATTTTGCAGCAAGTTTGTGTAACGATGGCCTGTGTGTAGTAAGTGGAATGGCGCTGGGCATTGATGCGGCGGCGCACCGGGGTGCGTTAAAAGCCAATGGCGCTACGATTGCCGTAGTCGGCACTGGTTTGGATATCGTCTATCCAGCAAGGCATCGTGATCTAGCGCATAAAATTGCTGAGCGTGGTTTAATTCTGTCAGAATTTTCGTTAGGCACACCGTCAAAAGCACAAAATTTCCCACGACGAAATCGCATAATTAGCGGCTTAAGCTTGGGCTGTTTAGTTGTAGAGGCAAATGTTGAAAGTGGCTCTTTGATTACTGCACGTATGGCGCTAGAGCAGGGGCGTGAAGTATTCGCAATACCAGGCTCAATTCACTCTCCTGTTGCAAAGGGTTGTCATCAACTGATTAAGCAAGGGGCAAAGCTGGTTGAAAATACCAAAGACATACTGGAAGAATTGAAAGTTTTTTTGCCAAGCATTAGCCCATTAGGGCTAATGGACGAAATAGGGGGTAATCCATCAGAACCCAATGTGGTATTGGCTTGCATGGGTTTTGAGCCTATTGATTTTGAAACAATATTAATTGTTTCTGGATTGACGACAGAAGTGCTTTCAGCCATGCTAATGGTAATGGAGCTAGAAGGCAAAATTACGACCTTGGGCGGCGGCAAGTATCAGCGATTAATGTAACGTTAATATGATGTATCAGTATCGTGTGCCAGCAATTAATTAGATTCCAATTTGAAAGCCGGGAGATGCTATGTTTGAAGTATTAGTGTTTATGTTTGAAAATTATTTTGCGCATCATGCAACGCTGGATAGTGACGTGATGGAGCAAGAACTTTCAGCAGCTGGTTTTGATTCGTCTGATATTTCAGGCGCATTTGATTGGTATGCCGAAATGAAATCTAGATTAACAAAACCTGATCTTCATTATTCACATAAACACTCCGGCATGCGTGTGTTTTCTCAGGTTGAGCTTAAGAAAATGAATACTGAAAGTATCGGGTTTATTTTATTTTTACAACAAGCTAACGTGATCAACGATATGGAGCGCGATTTGATTATTGATCGAGCGATGGCATTAAAGCAACAAGTGATTACTGTTGAAGAGATGCGCTGGATTTCAATGATTGCGTTATGGAATGAGGGCCGCGAAAAAGATTATCTGTTTGTGGAAGATGCATTGTTTAACCCACGCGGCCTGGCTATTCACTAATTAAACAGGTTTTAAAGTTAAAACTTGGTGTTTTAGAATGCAGCAAGTGTTTTAAGAGCTCAAAAAAGGGCAATTTGAATAAGTTAAATATTCAAATTGCCCTTTTTATTTTAGCTGTAACAATCAGTGTCTATTTCCGCTGTTTAAATTTTCTATTATCTTAGTGATAACACCTGACTGATTAAGTGTGTAAAAATGCAGGCTAGGTACGCCCCAGGCAAGTAATGTTTCACACAGTTCGCTAACCACATCAATGCCCAGCGCTCTTAAAGATGGCATATCGTCTGCATAGGCTTCTAAACGTAAACGCAACCAGCGCGGAATCTCTGCACCACATATACCCGAAAATCGTGCTAACTGTGTGTAGTTATAGATTGGCATAATGCCCGGCACGATTGGTATTGTGATGCCATCTGCTTCGCAGCTATCCACAAATCTAAAATAAGCATCGGCATTATAAAAATACTGTGTAATGGCAGAATCAGCGCCAGCTTCAACTTTGCGTTTAAAGTTTGCCATATCTTTGGCGGCCGATAGTGCCTCTGGATGAAATTCCGGATAAGCAGCAACTTCAAGGTGAAAGCAATCACCAGTTTCTTGCCGGATAAAACTCACTAGTTCATTGGCATATTTAAAATCACCCACGCTTACCTCACCAGACGGCACATCACCACGCAGGGTAACTAAACGCTTAATACCTTTAGTTTTGTAAGCCGCGAGTAGTGCGCGAATTTCATCTTTGCTGGATGAAATACAAGAGATATGCGGCGCGGCATGATAGCCATCTGCTTGAATTTCAAATACCGTTTCTTTGGTGCGATCCGTGGTTGAGCCACCCGCACCAAAAGTGACTGAAAAAAACTCTGGATTAAATTGCGCCAGCTGCGTGCGCGTTTCGCGTAAATTGGAAATACCTTCTGCCGTTTTGGGCGGAAAAAACTCAAAACTTAATGGGATGTTTTGCTTCATTTTTTGCGCTAATCTTTTTTATCGATGATGATGGCACTTAAAATCCACGAAATAATGCTGTAAACGATGGCGCCGATAATGCCAGCGGTGATGGTTCTCACATCAAAACCTTGTAAAAAATAACCTGCAAGCCAAAACATTAACCCATTAATCACGAAAATAAATAAACCCAGTGTAAGAATGGTGACTGGTAATGTAAGTATCAATAAAATGGGTTTAATCAGCATATTGGCAAAACCGATAACCACTGCCGCAATGAGCGCTTGGGTAAAGCTAGACACATGAATATCGGGTACAAGATACGCTACAGCCAGCAAAGCCAGCGCGTTTAACAACCATCCAATGAGTAATTTCATGTATCCGCTCTCTTTCGATTTTAATTAAAGTCCACAGTTTAAAACTTAATAACGATAAGTATCAGGTTTAAAAGGACCATCTTGCGAAACGCCTATATAAGCTGCCTGCGTTTCAGATAGTCTTGTTAATTGTGCGTTGAGTTTTTTCAATTGCAATACCGCTACTTTTTCGTCTAGATGTTTAGGTAACACATAAACGCCGACAGGATAATCCGCTTGGCGCGTAAATAACTCGATTTGTGCAATGGTTTGATTGGCAAAACTTGAACTCATCACGTAGCTAGGGTGGCCTGTACCGCAACCCAAATTCACCAAACGGCCTTTGGCCAGCAGGATGATTTTTTTGCCATTTGGAAAAATCACGTGATCCACTTGCGGTTTGATTTCATCCCACTCATATTTTTCAAGTGAGGCAACATCAATTTCGTTATCAAAGTGGCCAATATTACACACAATGGCTTGATCTTTCATTTTCGCCATATGGTCATGGGTAATCACGTGGTAATTACCAGTGGCGGTAACAAAAATATCGCCATGCTCGCAAGCATAATCCATGGTGACGACGCGATAACCTTCCATCGCCGCTTGCAAAGCGCAGATTGGGTCAACTTCTGTTACCCATACTTGTGCAGATAATGCACGTAATGCTTGAGCAGAACCTTTACCTACGTCGCCATAACCAGCAACCACAGCTACTTTGCCTGCAATCATCACGTCAGTTGCGCGTTTGATGGCATCCACCAATGATTCACGACAGCCGTATAAATTATCAAATTTAGACTTGGTAACAGAATCATTCACATTGATGGCTGGGAAAGCCAATTTGCCTTCTTTATGCATTTGATACAAACGATGCACACCTGTTGTGGTTTCTTCAGTCACGCCAATAATTTTGCTTAAGCGTGTTGAATACCAAGTAGGATCAGTTTTTAGTTTTGCTTTGATTGCATCGAACAAGCAGATTTCTTCCTCAGAAGTTGGATTTGCAATCACAGATAAATCTTTTTCAGCGCGTGTACCAAGATGTAGCAATAATGTCGCATCGCCGCCATCATCCAGAATCATGTTTGTATAGCCACCATCGGTCCACTCAAAGATGCGATGTGTGTAATCCCAATATTCAGTCAATGTTTCACCTTTGATGGCGAAAACAGGTGTACCGCCAGCGGCAATCGCAGCCGCAGCGTGGTCTTGAGTTGAGTAGATATTACAAGACGCCCAACGTACTTCTGCGCCTAAATCTTTCAGCGTTTCAATTAGTACGGCAGTTTGAATGGTCATGTGCAGGCTGCCAGTGATACGTGCGCCTTTAAGTGGTTGCGCAATTGCATATTCTTCCCGAATAGCCATCAAACCTGGCATTTCGGTTTCAGCAATCGCGATTTCCTTACGACCGAATGTGGCTAAATTAATATCAGCAATCACATAGTCTTTGATGTCAGTCACAGTGTTCATTTTATAGTCCTAAAAATACGTGACTATTTGGGTGCGGAAAAGCGCTGACAAATAAAAAACGGCGCTTCACTTTACGCAACCAAATAATCGGTTAATAAAGTGAACGCCGTTACAAACTTAGCTTAAAAAACAAGGGTTTGTACACCGAGCCTGGGGTTTGCAGATACAAACCTCGCAACGTTCCTCGGTTATGAAATACTAAAAATGCGATTATAATGAAATCATGCTTTTTGTAAAGCCATGATTTCATTGTAGATTACTAACTATAAGCCTGCCGCCGCTTTTAATTCTGCTGCTTTATCAGTCGCTTCCCAAGTAAACTCAGGTTCATCACGGCCAAAGTGCCCATAAGCTGCAGTTTTTGTGTAAATTGGGCGTAATAAGTTCAACATTTTTACAATGCCTTTTGGGCGTAAGTCAAAATGTTCCCGCACCAACTGGGTTAATACTTCGTTGGAAACCTTACCTGTACCGTAAGTTTCAACCATTACAGAAGTCGGTTGTGCTACGCCAATCGCGTAGCTCACTTGCACTAAACAGCGCGATGCCAAGCCAGCAGCCACAATGTTTTTTGCCACATAACGGCCCGCATAAGCGGCACTGCGATCCACTTTTGAAGGATCCTTACCTGAGAATGCGCCGCCGCCATGAGGCGCAGCACCGCCGTAGGTGTCAACAATAATTTTACGGCCTGTTAAGCCGCAATCGCCTTGTGGGCCGCCGATTACAAAGCGTCCAGTTGGATTGACTAAAAACTTAATGTCACCTTTGATTAACTCTTTCGGCAACATTGGTTTGATAATCTCTTCAATGGTTGCTTCGCGCACCGCTTCTAAGCTCATTTCTGGCGAATGTTGAGTCGATACCAAAACCGTATCGATTTTGTACGGCTTACCATCCACGTATTGCACGGTTACTTGAGATTTCGCATCTGGGCGCAACCATGGCAAACGACCATCTTTACGCAATTGCGCTTGGCGTTCCATTAAGCGGTGGCTTAACCAGATTGGCAGCGGCATTAATTGTGGGGTTTCATCGACGGCATAACCGAACATTAATCCTTGGTCGCCTGCACCTTGGTCTAGCGGGTCATCTTGCGCGCCATCCACACCTTGCGCAATGTCAGGCGATTGCTTGTCGTAGGCGACCAGTACGGCGCAACCTTTGTAGTCAATACCGTATTCAGTATTATCATAGCCAATACGTTTAATGCAATCGCGTGCCACTTTAATATAATCCACATTGGCTGTTGTTGTGATTTCGCCAGCTAGTACAACTAAGCCGGTATTGGCTAAAGTTTCCGCAGCAACGCGCGCGGTTGGGTCTTGTTCTAAAATAGCATCTAAAATGCTGTCGGATACTTGGTCTGCGAGTTTGTCTGGATGGCCTTCAGAAACAGATTCTGAGGTAAAAAGATATTCGTTCATTTAGGTGCGCCTTGAAAACTTATATTGATAAAAGAAAAAAACAATATCGACTAAAGGCTAAAGCAAATATTGTTAATCACTGTTGGATTGCGGATTGTACACGGTTAACCACTTATAAACACTCAAATTTGGTAGAATACGCGTAACTAATTGAGGTAAAAATGCAGCTTAAGTTCACAAAAATGCAAGGCGCTGGCAATGATTTTGTCGTCATCGACGGCTATTCGGAAATCATCACGCTTAACGCAAGCCAAATTAAAAAAATTGCTAACCGTTATTTTGGAGTTGGATGTGATCAACTGCTAATGGTTGAAAAAACTGCGCTTGTGGATGTGGATTTTAAATACCGTATTTTTAATGCAGATGGCGGTGAGGTAGAGCAGTGTGGTAACGGCGCGCGTTGTTTTGCAAGGTATGTGTTTGAAAAAGGCTTAACGCAAAAAAATGACATCGCAGTTGAAACCGCCAGTGGGGTAATTGTGCTTCAATTGCAGCTAGATCAACAAGTGACGGTGAATATGGGCGCGCCAATTTTTGAACCTGAGCGTATCCCCTTTGCTGCGCCTAATCGTCAGCTACAATATTCGTTGCCATTAGCTTCAGAAACATTGACGATTTCTGCCGTTTCAATGGGCAATCCGCACGCGGTTACTTTGGTGGATAACGTACAACATGCCAATGTAGCGCAACTGGGACCGCAAATCGAGTCGCATAGGCATTTTCCGCAACGCGTGAATGCGGGGTTTATGCAGATTGTGAACGTACATGAAATTAATCTTCGCGTATATGAGCGCGGCAGCGGCGAAACACTTTCTTGCGGCACTGGCGCTTGTGCAGCGGCTGTCAGCGGCATTCAGCTAGGGCTTTTGCAATCGCCAGTATTGGTGAACACACGCGGTGGCAAGTTAAGCATTGCTTGGGAAGGAGACAATCAAGCGGTGATGATGACGGGGCCGGCTGAGTTTGTATTTGAAGGGCAGATTGAGGTTTAACGTATTCATTTTAATCAAGATAAACAGTTAACTTAGGAAATAATAATGTCGGTAGAAGTTGAGTTGGATGAAGTTAAAGCCTATTTAAAAAATCATCCTGAATTTTTTGAAGAGAATGCCACCTTATTGGCAGATATTCATTTGCCAAGCCCGCATGGTAGCGGCACAATTTCATTGGCAGAGCGGCAACAGTTGGCACAGCGCGATAAAATTAGCGTGCTTGAGAATAGATTTAGCGAGTTGGTTTTAAATGCCCAAGAAAATGATGCAATTGCCAATAAGATTCATGCCTTTAACTTACGCTTACATCAAGCGAAAAATTTTGATGCAATCGAGCAGTTAATCAGTCATGATTTACCCGAATTTTTTGATCTGAGTGATACTTGCTTGCGTATTTGGGTTCAGCCCTTAACACAAGCTAGCCAAGCAAATCTGGTCTTTAGCGAAACATCAGAAATGGTTAAAACCTGGATTGTTGCATTAACAAAGCCTTATTGCGGCAAATCGCCTGAGATTGTATGTGAGGACTGGTTTATCGATCCGCCGGCATCACTGGCAATTATTCCATTGCATCATGTCGCTTTATTCGGCTTTTTAGCATTGGCTAGCGATAACGAAAATCACTTTTACAGTGAAATGGGTACCGATTTTTTAAATAAAATCGGCGAACTTGTCAGTGCGGCACTGTCTAGACATTTAAATGTTGCTTAAGCATATTTAATTTGCGAGTGAACCTTTGACGCAATCAACACAAAAAATGAAGGTGTTGGAAAATCAAGTAGCTCAACATTTGATTAATCAATATCTGGAGTTTTTAAATTTTGAGCGCGGATTAAGCCCATTAACGCGCCAACATTACGCTAGAGATTTATCGCAGCTGATTCAATTAAGCCATACAATCCAGCTGAATGAGCTGCAAAACAGCCATATCAGGCGTTTTGTAGCGGAGTTACACAGTAAAGGATTGGGCGGCAAAAGTATCGCGCGGCTACTTTCTTGCTGGCGCGGTTTTTTTAGTTTTTTGGTTCGCAGTCATGGTTATACGCAAAATCCTGTATTAGGTTTGCGTGCACCAAAATCCGCACAAGCTCTGCCGCAGGCTTTGTCTATCGAGCAAGCTGTTAAGCTGGTCAGTGTTGATGAAGACAGTGTGTTAAATACCCGCGATCATGCGATTTTAGAGTTGTTTTATTCATCCGGTTTGCGCTTGAGCGAGTTGGTTAATTTGAATACGAACGCGTTGGATTTTGTAGAAGGAACCGTCACTGTTACCGGTAAAGGTAACAAAACGCGTATTGTGCCTTTAGGTGATTTTGCGATAAAGGCGATTCAGAATTGGTTGGCGGTACGACCAAATGTAGTCAATGAAGTTGCTAATAAACCAGTATTTATTGGGTTGCAAGCCAAGCGAATCTCAGCACGCAATATTCAATATCGCATCAAAGAGTGGGCAATTAAACAAGGCATTCACTCATCCGTGCATCCGCATATGTTGCGACACAGCTTTGCGACTCACGTGCTGCAATCAAGCGGGGATTTACGCGCTGTGCAGGAAATGCTAGGCCATGCCAACATTAGCACTACGCAGGTGTACACACATTTAGATTTTCAGCATCTAAGCAAGGTTTACGATAATGCGCATCCTAGAGCGAAAAAGATTGCAGATAAAAATTGAAATTAAATAATCAAATTTAAATTTATTTAATTTAGCAGTTTAAATTGATGTTTTGCCCCCAATATATATTTATGTACGTTATACAAATAATCACAAACCATTAACCAATGTTAGGAAAATGAAATGGAACATACTTTACCAGCTTTACCTTATGCAAAAAATGCGCTTGCACCATATATTTCTGAAGAAACCCTGGAATTTCACTATGGCAAACATCACCAAACTTATGTGACTAATCTGAACAATTTGATTAAAGGCACCGAGTTTGAAAATAGTAGCCTTGAAGAGATCATCAAAAAATCTTCAGGCGGTATTTACAACAATTCTGCACAAGTTTGGAATCACACTTTTTTTTGGAGCAGCATGAAACCAAAAGGTGGCGATGCACCTACTGGCACGCTAGCTGATGCGATTAATAAAAAGTGGGGCAGTTTTGATGAGTTTAAAAAAGCATTCCAAGCTTCAGCAGTAGGGAATTTTGGCTCTGGCTGGACATGGCTAGTTAAAAAAGCGGATGGCTCCGTGGATATTGTGAATATGGGTGCAGCCGGCACACCGCTGACTACTGGCGATAAAGCGTTATTGACGATTGACGTTTGGGAGCATGCTTACTACATTGATTATCGCAATGCTCGTCCTAAATTCGTAGAAGCATTTTTAGCATCCTTAGCAAACTGGGATTTTGCAGAAAAAAATTACGCTTAATTCATTTTTTCAAGCATTAAAAAGGTCGCAATAGCGGCTTTTTTAATGAGCGAATGATGGATTTCTCCGATTTTCTGATATATTGCAACTATGTTGCAGAGATTTTTTGTTCATTTCAGTTTAATAACCCTGTTTGCTTTTACGCAAATAGGTATTGTGACGCACGAAATTAGCC
>JAZKEJ010000128.1:0-3441 GCA_040387095.1 Pseudomonadota bacterium
AGATAGGGGTTAGCATAACCTAATTTAGCCAAAATAGAAATTTCTAAGCTTTCCATCAGCTCGGCTTGTGCTTCAATTTCGTGGTCGTAACCATGCAAATGCAATATGCCATGCACGGTTAAATGTGCATAATGCGCTTCCAGCGATTTTTGTTGAAACTGCGCTTCCGACTCCACCACTGGAGCACAAATAATGATGTCGCCCATTAAAATCGGCGTTTCAGTCAATGGAAAAGTTAATACATTGGTCGCGTAATCTTTACCACGATACATGCTATTCAGATCGCGGCCTTCCAGTTCATCGACCAGCCGAATAGTCACTTCGGTATCGACATTTATCGCCGCTTTTGCCCATTTTAGGAACTGTTTTTTTGTAGGTAAACCCGTGCGCTGGGATTCATATTGAATAGTGAGATGGAGTTTTGGCATGATTTGTAACGTCATTGAACTGTTTAGATTATATAATTAAATCATATAATTAAATCACGACACAAAATATGACGATGACAGAATTTTTAGCCCAACATTTACAATGTGAACGCAGCGAAGCGCTGAGCGCGATACTGAATGACATTACGCATGCGGTGAAACAAATCGCAACAGCCATTGATGCTGGCGCGATTGCTGGCAATATGGGCAGTTTAGCTAGCCAAAATGTACAGGGCGAAGTGCAGAAAACTTTGGATGTCTTGACCAATGATATTTTTGTCGAGGCGATTCAGCAAAGCGGTTATATCGCAGGCATGGTTTCTGAAGAGCTGATTGATCCAATCAGCTTAACGGCTAAAAATGGCCAATATCTGTTATGTGTTGACCCATTGGATGGTTCATCGAATGTGAATGTAAACATTTCGGTTGGCACGATATTCTCCGTGTTAAAAGCCAAAAAAAACCAGCCCGAATTAGCGGATTTTCTACAAGCGGGTACACAGCAAATCTGTGCAGGTTATGCCTTGTATGGCACATCGACCATGCTGGTATTTACCGCTGGTAATGGTGTAAATGGATTTACGCTGGATAAGAAAACCGACACATTTGTATTAACGCATCCGCAGATGCAAATTCCGCAAAATACCACTGAATTTGCGATTAATATGTCGAATTACCGCTTTTGGCAAGAGCCTGTGCAACGCTATATTGACGAATGTTTGCAGGGTACGGAAGGTGAGCGAGATAAAGATTTCAATATGCGCTGGGTCGCATCAATGGTGGCGGAAGTGCATCGTATTTTGGTGCGTGGGGGTGTGTTTATGTATCCAAGCGATGCAAAAGTTAAGATGGGTAAGTTACGTTTAATGTATGAAGCTAATCCCATGAGTTTTATTGTAGAACAAGCGGGTGGCGCCGCTACGACAGGATTGCAGCGTGTGATGGAAGTTAGACCAACGGGCATTCATCAACGTGTGCCGATTATGTTGGGTAGTAAGAATGAGATTGATAGAATTGCCAGCTATCATCAGAAAAAATCTAAACGAAAATAAACTGTCAAAAATTGAGGATTAAATACATTTTTGATGTGAGTCAAAGGTTAACTTAACCGTAATTAAACTCAAGTTTTTCGCTTTATCCAATTTTTCGTTTAATTAGCGGCTTTGCAAATAGCAATAAATTCGCTGGCAGATAAAGATGCGCCGCCAACTAATCCGCCGTCAACGTCTGGCATGGCAAATAATTTTTTAGCGTTATTGGCTTTAATGCTACCGCCGTAAATAATACGTACATGTTTAGCCGCATCAGAATTACGCATGGCTATACGACGCCTAATAAACTGGTGTACTGCCTGTGCTTGTTCTGGCGATGCTGTTTTACCTGTGCCGACCGCCCAAACTGGTTCATAAGCAAACACCATGTTTACCTGCATTGCGGCGGCAAAGCTTTGGTCGCTCAAGGTCGCCATCACTGCATCCATTTGACTGGCAACAATCACTTCGGTTAAGCCTGCTTCGTGTTCGGCCAGAGTTTCGCCCACGCATAACACTGGCGTTAAACCGGCTTTTACGGATGCATCGAATCTGGCAGCAGCAGTCAAGTTAGTTTCGTGGAATAGCACACGCCTTTCTGAGTGGCCTAATAAGACATAAGTACAACCTAGATCGGTGAGCATATGCGCAGCGACTGCGCCAGTGAATGCACCTTTTTCATGCTGATTCACATTCTGTCCGCCCCAGGCGATTTTGGTATTACTTAACAGCGCGCGCGCTTGAAAAAGATAAGGGTTGGGTGGGCAAATCACGTAATCTACTTGGTCAAAGTGGTTTAAGCCATTAATCACTTTATTGAGCAAGCTTTCGTTGCTGGAAATATCGCCATGCATTTTCCAGTTGGCAATGACTAATTTGCGGCGGCCATTTGTTTTGATAGCCATTAGTTAGTGCCTTTTTTTACTATGGCATCTAATTGGCCTTTTTTATAGCGCTCCGCCATTTGCTCACAAGAAATCGGCTTGATTTTATTAGCATAACCGGCAGAGCCAAACGCTTCATAGCGGGCGACACAAATATCGCGCATAGCAACAGTTGCGGCGGTTAAAAATTTTCTGGGGTCGAATTCTTTTTTGTGCTGATCAAAAAACTGGCGAATCGCGCCGCTGGATGCCATGCGTAAATCGGTGTCGATATTTACCTTGCGTACGCCATGTTTGATGCCTTCTACAATTTCTTCTACCGGCACGCCATATGTTTCGCCCATATCGCCGCCATAAGCATTAATGATTTTTAGCCATTCCTGCGGCACGGAAGAAGAGCCGTGCATGACTAAATGCGTGTTGGGAATACGTGCGTGAATCTCTTTAATACGTTGAATCGACAATGTTTTTCCGGTTGGAGGTGTGGTGAATTTATAAGCACCGTGCGATGTACCGATTGCGATTGCCAATGCATCAACACCTGTTTGATGCACAAAATCTGCCGCTTCTTCAGGGTCAGTTAACAGTTGAGAATGGTCCAAAATACCTGAAGCACCAGAACCATCTTCTTCACCTGCCAGACCCGTTTCCAGTGAGCCAAGCACGCCGAGTTCTGCCTCAACCGAAACGCCGATAGCATGCGCGAACTCCACTACTTTTTTGGATACGTCAACGTTGTATTGATATGTAGATGGTGTTTTGGCATCTTCCATCAATGAGCCGTCCATCATCACGCTAGAAAATCCAGAGCGCATGGCTTGAATGCAGATTGCCGGCGTATGGGCGTGATCCTGATGCATTACCACCGGAATATGCGGATAAGACTCAATAGCGGCTAGCACCAAGTGCCGCAAAAAAGCTTCTCCCGCATATTGGCGGGCACCAGCTGAAGCCTGCAAAATAACTGGGCTGTTGGTCGATTCTGCCGCCTGCATAATCGCATGCACTTGCTCCATGTTATTCACATTGAAAGCAGGGATACCGTAATCGTGTTCAGCCGCGTGATCTAATAATTGACGTAGTGAAACCAGTGCCATT
>JAZKEJ010000129.1:0-1125 GCA_040387095.1 Pseudomonadota bacterium
TGCGCAATGCTTGAATTGTCTGCTTAGACTGGATTTGCAATTCTGTCATTGATAATACTATTAATTGAACTGCGGCGTAGCGGGAGAGCCACCTGATAAGGTTAATACTTCAAAACCTGTTTCAGTCACTAATATCGTATGCTCCCATTGCGCTGATAAACTGCGGTCTTTAGTCACAATGGTCCAGCCATCGGGCATTTGTCTAATGTCGCGCTTGCCAGCGTTAATCATGGGCTCAATGGTAAAAATCATGCCGGCACGCAGTTTTAATCCAGCGCCAGGTTTGCCGTAATGCAAAATTTGCGGATCTTCATGAAATTTTTTACCGATGCCATGGCCACAAAATTCACGCACCACACTAAAGCCATTTTTCTCGGCGAAGCTTTGAATCGCGTGACCAATATCGCCCAGTGTTGCGTCTGGCTTAACCTGATTAATGCCCAGCCACATGGCTTGGTAAGTCAGCTCTGACAAACGTTTGGCTTGAATAGATACTTCACCTACATGGTACATGCGCGATGTATCGCCGTGATAGCCATCTTTAATCACGGTAATATCAATGTTCACCGTATCGCCATTTTTTAACACCTTATCACCTGGCACACCATGACAAATGACATGATTCACTGATGTGCAAATCGATTTAGGGTAAGGGCTATGGCCATCTGGTGCGTAATTTAGTGGAGCAGGAATCGCTTGTTGCACATTGACAATATAATCATGACAAAGCTTGTCAAGCTTTTCTGTGGTAACGCCATTTACAACAAAAGGTGTAATATAATCAAGCACTTCAGATGCCAATTTGCCTGCAGTGCGCATTTTTTTAATGTCGTCTGTATTATTAATAGTAATCGTCATAATTCTTTGAAAATATTCAAGTTTTGTTTGAGTTTAACAGCAAGATTTGTTATTATACGCGCCACTTGATTGGCGTTTTAGTCAATTAAGTAAATTTTTAATCTAAATCAGTTTTAAATCACTACTTCATCCCGTACAGGGTGTTTGCGAATAAAAGCAAATATTGTGGATGAATGTAATGTTAACCCTTACATGGAGCAATACAATGTCAGTTACTATGCGTCAAATGCTTGAGGCCGGTGTTCACTTTGGCCACCAAACCCGTTA
>JAZKEJ010000130.1:0-3368 GCA_040387095.1 Pseudomonadota bacterium
CGGATTGCATATTTTTTGCCTAATAATTCTGTATCAAAACATTTAGCGGAACCTTCAATAATACCGTTTTATGCTTTCAAGTTCAATCGCTTAACAGCAAATTGATGGCAGTTTTTACGTAAAAAACGCCTATCAAACAGAAAATAATTTGACAATACAAATGATAATGATTATCATTTGTATATAGACTGTTATTTTTAATATACCTTTCAAAGGAACAGAAAATGAAACAAGCTTTTTGTGAAAAGTTGATACTGGCGGATAGCTTAGGCATTCGCTTTAGTTATTGCCAAGATTGCAATGTTGTGGAGCTGGAAATCGGTGTGATTTCTCTGCGCTTAAATCCCGATGTGATGCAGCGAGTGGCAAATATCATGATGAAAGCCAGTTTGCAGCTGGAGCACATTGAAGCGGTTAATCGTACTATGCAATCAGATAACCTGCAGTCATATCAAGCGAAGCAGGGTTCTAGACTGCAAATGACTCATTAGAGAGAAAAACTTATAAGCCAGAAAAGGCTTTTTTTGCAGCTTCAATAGTGTAGGCAATATCTGCATCAGTATGTGCAGCAGAGACAAATCCCGCCTCGAAGGCAGATGGCCCTAAATAAATACCACTATCCAGCATGCTGTGGAAAAAGCGGTTGAAATGCTCTTTATTGTTATTTTGCATGATTTCAGCATAACTGCTTGGGCAGGACTCACTGAAATACAGGCCAAACATGCCGCCGACATTTTGCGCGGTAAAAGTAATCCCTGCTTGTTGTGCAGCAAGCTTCAATCCATCCATCAGTTTTTTAGTTTGAGCACTTAATTTAACGTAAAAATCTGGCGCCTGTATCAATTTAAGTGTCGCCAGGCCCGCACTTACTGCAACCGGGTTGCCAGATAGCGTACCCGCCTGATAGACCTTACCCAATGGAGCTAACACGCTCATAATATCTTTACGGCCACCAAATGCGCCTACTGGCAGGCCGCCGCCAATTACTTTACCCAAAGTCGTCATATCTGGTTTGATGTTATATAAAGCTTGCGCACCGCCCAAATGCACGCGAAAGCCAGTCATCACTTCATCAAAAATAAGGATTGCGCCATGCTTGGTACATAGCGCGCGCAAGGTTTGTAAAAACTCCATGTGCGGAACGATTAAGTTCATATTACCCACTACAGGCTCAATAATCACGCAGGCAATTTCATCACCGCGCTTGTCGAATAAGTCCTTCAGCTGCTGGGTATTATTGTATTCAAGTGTCAACGTGTGAGCAGCCACACTAGCCGGCACACCGCCAGAATCCGGCTCACCAAACGTCAGTAAACCAGAACCTGCTTTAACCAATAAGCCATCAGAATGCCCGTGATAGCAGCCTTCAAATTTCACAATCGTGTCACGCCCTGTAAAGCCGCGTGCCACGCGGATCGCGCTCATTGTCGCTTCTGTTCCACTGCTATTTAAGCGCACTTGCTCCATGCCAGGCACTAGCTTATTAATGAGCTCCGCCATTTCCAACTCAAGCCCGGTTGGCGCGCCAAACGATAGACTATTAGCCGCAGCAGCTTGCACGGCAGCAACCACTTCTGGATGCGCATGACCGACAATCATCGGACCCCAAGAATTGATGTAATCGATATATTCTTTGCCATCAACATCCCACAATTTGGAGCCCAAGCCTTTTTTAAAGAACACTGGCGTGCCTCCCACCGAGCGAAAGGCTCGTACAGGCGAATTAACACCGCCCGGAATTAGCTGTTGGGATTTTTCGAATAGACTTTTATTTTGAGAAAAATTGGAATTCAGTGAGGTCATAGATTGAATAGTTGTGAAAATTGTTGAGTTGTAGATTTTACGTCATCTGCAGTAAAAATGGCCTGAATAACCGCAATTGCATCGGCACCCGACTGTATGACTTGCGGCGCGTTCTGCAAATTGATACCACCAATTGCAATGTTTGGAATATTCAATTCTGTACTGGCGCGCTTGAATAAAACCAAATCTGCCATAGGCGCATTTGGCTTGGTATTAGAAGCAAAGCAAGTACCGAAAGCTACATAATCTGCGCCTTCCTTTTGTGCAGTCAATGCCAGATCAAAACGGTTATAACAAGAAGCACCTAATATTTTGTCTATACCGATTCTGTCTCTAACTTCTGCCAAATTACCATCATCTGCACCTAAATGCACACCATCTGCATCTAAAGTCAAACATAATTTTACAGAATCGTTAATAATCAGCGGCACATTAAATTGCCTGCATAAAGGCAACAAAGATCGCGCCTGCTGAGCTTGTAATTTGTGGTTAGCCTGTTTATTGCGATATTGCAAAATGCTGATGCCGCCTTGTAAAGCCGCTTCCACTTTCTTAAGCAGCAGTTCAGTATCATCCATATCGGGCGTAATTGCATACAACCCTTTAATGCTGGAAGTGCTAATGTTGGATAAAGGGGACTTTTTCATCTGTATCCGTGTCATCGTCACGCGCCCAAAAAAAGCGGTCGGGAATGAACTGCCCCATACCCGGACGAAAAGCATTTTTTAATGTTTGCCAGGTGTATTCCTGTGCTTCCTGAATGGCTTCTTCCATGGTCAATCCATGAGCCAAACAAGCCGCAATCGCGCTGGTAAGCGTGCAGCCAGAACCGTGATAACTGCCGGCAAGACGCTCCCAGTGGTAAGCTCTTATCAAACCGCTTGCGCCGGACGGGCTCGTACCGTAAAGCGAATTGACGACATCGGTACTGCGTTCATGTGTGCCGGTAATTAACACGTATTCCGTACCCAATTCCAGCAAACGCTGCGCCGCTTCCTCCAATGAAGTATTCTGGATTTCATCGCCTTCATCGTAAAATGCCAGCCGACGCGCCTCTAAACTATTGGGTGTAATCAATGTGGCTTGCGGAAATAATAATTCAGACATCGCTGCCTGCATTTCTTCATTCGCTAATTCATCTCCGCGTCCAGAAGTTAAAATAGGGTCGATCAACAATGGCACATCGGGATAGTCGGCCATGATTTCTGCAATGACTGCAATATTTTCGACACTACCCAATAAGCCCAGTTTAAATGCCGAAACCTGCACATCTTCTAAAATCGTACGCGCCTGGTCATTAATCCAATCGGAATCCAGCGCCATCACACTTTCGACACCAACCGTATCTTGCACGGTAATACCGGTTACAACAGACAGCGGATGGCAACCAATACTGGCTAAAGCTAATATATCTGCTTGCAAACCGGCGCCGCCGCTAGGATCAGTCGCGGCAAACGTTAAAACGGTTGGTGGAGTAGGTGTCATGCTTTATATCTTTCCTTGGTCTTTCTGGAGCGGCTGGCGAGAATCGAACTCGTGTATCAAGCTTGGGAAGCTAGCGTTCT
>JAZKEJ010000131.1:0-12862 GCA_040387095.1 Pseudomonadota bacterium
GACACCTCCCTTTCACGGAGGCGACCGGGGTTCGAATCCCCGTGGGGACGCCAAAACTCTTATAATTCAAGAGCTTAAGCATACAACATTAGTAAATCTCAAAAATCAAAACTGATTTCGAGACAAATTGATTTACTAATGACAAACACACCAAATCTTCAAAGCTTTCCAAACAGTTATTTTACTTGCGCTTATAGCGTGCCGGCAAAGACCCACGCATCTATTCTTAAAGCAAAAGTTTTAAACCGCAAAATTCACCCAAGTTATCATGCGCTACATTTTCAACCATGAAAATATATCTGCAAAAATCAAAGAACTCACTTGCTGCAAGCAATTTGTTAATAATTAGATGTCACCAATCGGTCTTGAATTCAAGACCAAAGTAGTCACTTGAGATAACCAAACGTTTTACTTCGTTACAGTTAACTATGTGATAATAAATTTTTACTGACAGAGCTAGCTAAAGCTAGCATTTCGATACTTCTGCCAGATGTTTCTTAAAGAAAGAAGCTCATGGCAAACACTGCTACCACACCTACTGAAACAAGTAATAAAGCTCCCACAGGCATCACTGGTTTTGATGAAATCACTGATGGAGGCCTACCAAGCGGTCGAACCACCTTACTCGTTGGCGGACCCGGCTCAGGCAAAACAATATTCGCCATGCAATTTTTAATCCATGGGGTTCGAAATTTTAATGAGCCCGGTATATTTGTGGCTTTTGAAGAAGCACCAAAACGCATCGTGTCAAATTTTGAAAGCTTTGGGTGGAAGCTTAACGAGCTATCGTCAGATCAATTATTTTTGCTTGATGCTCAACCTATACCAGACTTTATTCAATCAGGCAGCTTTGATATTAGCGGCATGCTGGCGGCACTAGAAGCCAAAGTCAAAGAAATGGGCGCAAGACGGATCGTGTTCGATGCCTTGGATATTGTGATATCGCTACTTCCTGATGCCTCTGCCAGAAGACAAGAAATGTATCGATTGCATGCTTGGCTATTGGCGAATGAGCTTACAGGTCTGATTACAGCTAAAGCCGGTAAAGATGAGGTCAGTTCTGTTGATCAACAATCTTTCAGTTTTATGCAGTTTATGGTGGATTGTGCAGTGATGCTGAATCACCGCGTCGTACAAGGTGTGTCGCAACGCAATCTACGCGTACAAAAATTCCGTGGCTCTAATTTTGATGAGGACGAATCGCCATTTGTCATTGGCAAAAATGGCTTTGATGTTGCGCTTGCACGTACATTGGGGCGCCAAGATGCAAAAGTGACTAACGAACGCGTGACTTGTGGCGTAGAGCGTCTGGATACCATGCTAGGCGGGGGCTACTATCGTGGCTCTAGTGTGCTTATCACCGGTTTTCCGGGTACGGCCAAAACCACACTTAGTGGTGCTTTTGTAGAGGCCGCCTGTGAGCGTGGCGAACCAACCATGTTCGTCAGTTTCGACTCAGATGGATCTGAAGTTATCCGTAACTTGACTTCAGTAGGCATTCAGCTTCAACGTTTTGTAGATAACGGCCTGTTACGCATGATTTCAGCCCGCACCATTACTGGTAGCGCAGAGACTTTGCTTGTCCGAATCAAAACACTGTCTAAAGAACACAAAGCACGTTGCCTAGTGATTGATCCAGTATCGGCACTTTCCAAAGCCGGTAATGAATTAACCGCTAATGGCGTAGCTGAACGTTTGATTGACTGGTCAAAATCGGATGGCATTACGCTAGTTTGCACAAGTCTCTTGGATGAGATGTCTGGCCAAACTGACGGCGGCAGCTCATTACAAATATCAACATTGGCTGATACCTGGCTACACCTTAACTATTTAGTGCAAGCTGGCGAACGGAATCGCGGCATGTCGATCATCAAATCGCGTGGCACATCTCATTCTAATCAAGTGCGTGAACTGATTCTAAGTGACCAAGGTGTTACTCTAGCAGACATCTATACTGCAGGCGGTGAAGTATTGATGGGTACGATGCGCTGGGAAAAAGAAAGCGCTGAGCGGGTTGCCAATGAAGTTGCTGAAGTTGCCGCTAAACTTAAAACAGTTAGTCTTGATGCAGAAGAAGCTGTACTCGAAGTGCGTGCTAAATCTCTACAAACTGAGCTGGTTGCTAAACAAGTGGAAAAAACCTTACTTAAACGCACCACAGAAAGTCGCGAACGGGAGCAGTCTCGTGGATTAGAACGCATGAAAGAATTACGTGGCGCCGACACAGCCGACACAGGCAAGAAAGTAGACAAGCCATGAACGAACCACCTATGTTCAAATTTAGACTTTATGTGGCTGGCGATACGCAAAACTCTATGCAGGCACTTGCTAACCTTACAAAGATTTGTCAGACATATTTGGTGCATAGCCATGAAATTGAAGTATTAGATGTATTTAAAGAACCGGACCTTACATTAAAGGAAGGTGTTTTTATGACGCCTACACTTGTTAAGCTATCACCGTCACCTATGATAAAAATCGTCGGCACGCTTAGTCAGACACAAATCATACTGCAAGCTTTGGGCTTGGATACTCCATCTGCATGACAGGAATTCGAATACTCCCTGCGATGGGTGAGAATACAGAAATATCCGCTTTAATCGAACTTATGAACAAAGCAGGCCAGCGCTTGGAAGAGCTCACCGCAGGTGAAATAGATTCGATAGCTGGCACTGATGGCCGCATGTTCGTATTGCAACATGCCCAAGAGCAATTACGCAGTAGCGAAACGATTAAACAAGCAGCGATTCTTAACGCCCTACCCGCTCATATTGCTTTGCTCAATGCGCAAGGGCTGATCATCTCAGTCAATGAAGGATGGCAGCAATTTGCCACCATCAATATGTTCATTGATAGTAAACATGGCGTGGGCACTAACTACCTTCAAATTTGCGATCTTTCAACTGGCAATAATTCTTATGAAGCGCAACTGGTTGCAGAAGGCATACGATCAGTATTGGTAGGTAGCGAAGATAGCTTTATGATTGAGTATCCCTGCCATTCACCTACTCAACAGCATTGGTTTTTAATGACCGTCACACCTTTGGTAAATGGCAATGCGGGTGGTGTCGTTGTCATGCATGTCAATATCACTCAACGCAAGCAAGCTGAGGAACGGTTGCGTCATCTAGCATTAGCAATGGATGGCACTACCGATGCGATATACCTGATTGACCGGGCTACCATGAAATATGTGCATGTTAACGATGCTGCATGCCACATGCACAACAAACAGCGTAATCAGCTGATTGCACTGCCCCCTTGGGAAGTCAATTTAACTAGTCGGGCTGAACTTGAAACTATCTATGATGGCCTCATCACAACCGGCTTGCCTGCGAAGCCAATAGAGTTCACTCGACAACGTGTTGATGGCTCACAAATGTGGGTAGAGTTACGTCAACAGGCAGAATTGTCAGAAGAACGCTGGAAAATAATCACTGTAGAACGAGATATCACAGAGCGCAGAGAAGCTGGCGCACGCTTGCACCGCATGGCACATTATGACGTGCTGACTGGCTTACCTAATCGTAAACTTTTTTATGATGTACTTTCAAAAGCTTTAATTGCGAGCTCTACCAGTAAGCGACTAATCGGCGTGTTATTTATTGATCTTGATCACTTTAAAATTGTGAATGACACGCTGGGTCACGCAATTGGAGACGAGTTACTTATTCAGTTCAGTAATCGCCTTGTAGAATGTGTACGCATCAGGGATACCGTAGGTCGCTTAGGCGGAGATGAGTTTGCCATCATTCTCGTCATGGAAAATGATGGCAATATTCCAGCGATTGTGGCTAATAAAATAAAAGAAATACTACGTATGCCTTTCGACCTCAAGGGTCATGAAATGGCAGTCACAGCCAGTATAGGGATTACCATTTATCCTAATGATGCATCAGATACTGAAACGCTGATCAAATATGCAGACACTGCTATGTACAACGCCAAACATGCAGGACGCGATACCTATCGATTTTTTACTGCGCAAATGAATGTCGAAATGTTAGCCAAGCTAGATGTAGAAAATGCATTACACAAGGCTTTGCTGAATGGCGAATTTATTTTGTACTACCAGCCTAAGTTAGATATAAAAAGTGGGCGTATTTCCGGTCTTGAAGCATTAATACGCTGGCAACGTCCAAGGCATGGATTGGTATCACCAGCAGAGTTCATACCGGTATTAGAAGAAACTGGACTTATTGTCGCTGTTGGCAGTTGGGTAATTCACGAAGTGTGTAAACAAATCAGTTTATGGAGACTCTCAGCGATCGGGCCGATGCAAGTGTCAGTTAATGTCTCTAACCGTCAATTTATTGAGGGTGATTTACACGGGGAAATTGTTAAAGCGCTCACTGACTATGACGTTCCAGCTAGTTTGCTAGAATTGGAATTGACTGAAAGCACCTTGATGGGGAACACCAATCAAACAATCGAAACTTTACAGATTCTCAAAAAAGAAGGCGTAGAGATTTCAATTGATGACTTTGGTACTGGCTATTCCAGTTTGGCTTATTTACGGCGCTTTCCTATCGATAAGCTAAAGATCGACATAGCATTCGTTCGCAATATCACGAGTAACCCTGATGATGCTGCGATGGCACTTGCTATTATTAGAATCGCACATAGCCTGAAGCTGGAGGTGATCGCAGAAGGCGTTGAAACAATAGAGCAATTAGAATGTCTGAATGAGTCTGGTTGCGATCAAATTCAAGGTTATTTCTTTAGCCGGCCATTACCGTTGTTAGAATTGGAAAAATTTTTGCTGGATAAAAAGCCTTTTATAAAACAAATGCCAGAAACTTGAATTAGTGACTGATAATACGAAAACAAACTCATTCGCTCAACGATAAAGAAACTGAAAATAATAGGGTTACTAACATGAACGCTACAATAAAAAACTTTCCCATTGTTTGCGTAGGCGGCTCTGCTGGGGGCTTAGATGCCTATATTAGATTATTAGAAAATCTACCTTCTGATTTGGGTGTGGCAGTTGTTATTGTTAACCATATAAGAAACATGCCCACTTTATTGCACGAAATCCTGCCTAAGTACACAAAAATGCAGGTGCATTTGATTACTGAAGATTTATCTATCGAACCGAATCAGGTGTATATCATTCCCACTAATCGAGATCTGCACGTTAATGAGGGAAAGTTTCTACTCAAACCAATCTCAAAACCTAGAGGCTGGCCTGATGTAATCACTGTTTTCTTGCGCTCATTAACCGACTGTTGGGATGGTAAGCTTATCGCTATTATCGTTTCTGGCTATGATGGGGATGGTGCTGCCGCGCTTTGTGGCATAAAAGAAGTGGGTGGTATTACCATAGCGCAAAAATTGAATACAGCTATTCAGCCAGATATGCCGGAAAGTGCGATCGACAGTGGGTGTATTGATTTTGTTTTGTCGCCAGAAGATATTGCTAAAAAAATCGTTCTAATAACAAAGTAAACACATTTAGATTAATTGCTTATTAATTGCCTATACACGTCATTCTAGACACCTAATTAAGGGCATCTGTCAGATTGAACTCAACCCAGAATACACTGCCCTTTCCCACAGTACTTTCCACACTTATCTCACCGCCCATCAACTCTACAATACGGCTAGAAACCACTAGCCCTATTCCAGTGCCTTCTTCTTTACTCGATTCTTGACCTAAGCGGTTAAAAGGCTGAAAAAGTTGCGCAATATTTTCAGGCGTCATTCCCTCGCCAGTGTCTTCAATACAGATGCGAATACGTTGATTACTTTTTTCAATATAGCTCACCGTAACAGAGCCTTGAGGCTTATTGTATTTAATTGCATTTGACAGCAGGTTAACAAAAACCTGCTTAACTCTAACACGGTCGGCTTTTACAAAATAATGGATATCAGAGGGTGGGAACAACATATTAATGCCACGCTTCTGCGCTTGAATTTCTAACATGGCTTTAGCATCACTCATCACTTCCGTCAGAGATAATG
Organism: Pseudomonadota bacterium; assembly: GCA_040387095.1. Classification (GTDB taxonomy): domain Bacteria; phylum Pseudomonadota; class Gammaproteobacteria; order Burkholderiales; family Methylophilaceae; genus Methylotenera_A. Next base: position 5,968 of record JAZKEJ010000131.1, read on the forward strand.
TCTCGATAGCCAGAAAAACCTTACCAGAGTCGATAACTGCTAAATCTAGTATTTCGTTGATTAGCTCAAGCAAATACCATCCAGCCTTGAGGATTTGATCGATATTTCGTTTCTGAGTGATTGTGGGTAGTGGTATGCCTGATTCTATTAGCTGCGTAAAACCCAATATGGCATTGAGCGGTGTACGCAATTCATGGCTCATACCGGATAAAAATTCAGATTTTGCAAGATTTGCTTTATCTGCAATTTGCTTTGCTATTTGCAACGCCTGCTCAACTTGCTTTCGTATGCTAATGTCGCTTAACACCGCACGCAGCTCTAGCTCGCCCTTGTCATCTTGAGCAAGTGTAGTCACCAGGTTAGCCCAAAATGTGGTGAGATCATTTTTTACTATTCGTAAATCGAATGATTGCGGCTCTCCGCTTGTCATCAATTTTTTTTGATTCAGATAGTAAATATCCTGATCTGCTTTAAAAATCAATTTAGATATGGGTTGTTTAATCAAGGTACTGCGCGTTACGCCAAGCAAACTTGCAACAGTTAAGTTAGCTTCTTGGATTAAACCATGTCTGTTAAGCGTTAAATAGCCAATTGGTGCCAGATCGTAAAGATCAAAATAACGGGTGCGAATAATATCAAGTGCAATATGTGATTCGCGCAGTTCATCATTCTGCATTTCCAATTCAATTTTATGTACTTGCAACTCATGTAACAGTTGATTAGTAGTTGCTACGGTTAAATCATTGGTTGTGGGGAAATCTGTGTGTTTTTCAACACGTGCTTCTGCTTTTTCTCGAAGATTTTGCGAGACGTTTGCCGAAAGAATCCCGTTTTTAGGCGGTTTATAATTGATAGTCATCAGTGCTTATCAACAATCAAACGCTCAGTGGTTGCTATCGCATACACATCACCACTTTCATTTAGCAAAGCGGTAGAGATGATTGAAACATTGAGAATAGAGCCATTTTTGTTGATACGCTGTGTCAGATATGGCTCTAAAATTTCGGCCTGGCTCAACTGTTTTAAAGTAGACAATGCTTGCTCCCACAAATCTTTAGGAATTCTATCGCGCACGTTCATGCTCAATGCCTCAGTTTCATTCCATCCATACATTCTGGTTGCTCCATGATTCCAGGCTAATATTTCACCTGTCATGCTTTGCACAGTGATGGCATCGTGAGCATCACGCACCACTACCGCCAAGCGCACTAAGTCGCGCGCTTTTTCTAGCGCCGCACGCGCTTGAATGATCTCTGAGATATTCACAAAAGAAATCACAGCACCCTCAATTACATTATTCAATGTGCGATATGGCTGAATGCGCATTGCATACCATTTGCCTTCTTTAGTCTGCACTTCTACTTCTTTGATCACTAGTGAATTAAGCACTGATTGCGTGTCTGCCACCAAATTATCGTAGCCAACTAAATTAGAGACAATATGTGCAACTGGCCTTCCAACATCACTTAATATCAGATTAATAATGGTGCTAGCCGCCGGCGTAAAGCGCAAAATACATAATTGATGGTCAACAAAAACGGTACCAATGCCAGTGCCAGCCAGCAAGTTATTCATGTCGTTGTTAGCACGTGATAAATCAACTACTTTAGTTTGTAGCTCATTATTCACAGTCGCCAGTTCTTCATTAACCGATTGCAGCTCCTCTTTCGAAGTTTCCAGTTCCTCATTGGTTGATTGCAATTCCTCATTCACCGATTGCATTTCTTCATTGGAAGATTTAAGTTCCTCATTAGAACTTTCCAGCTCTTCATGCGTGGTTTGCAAATATTCGTCTTTGGCGCGCAACTCTTGCCTGAGCGAATCAATAAGTGCTTCTGCATCTGTATCATGCAGTTTTGCTTGTATCCTTTCGGGTGGACTGTCTGAGTGTGTTCCATCAATAACAGGGCTTGGTACATCTTCAAGAATAATTAAGTATAAATTTGATTCTAAACTTGCATCAATATTTTTGCTTACTCCAGCATTATTGCTAACATCAGAATTTTTTGGTTCAGAACTAGGTTTAACACCTGATGTGGCAGGGCAAACCGTTAAATTCACTATTGTAAAATGACCATTTGTTTTGACGCGTATGCCCATACAGCGCACAGTTGATTTTGTTCTAACTGAAGCTAAAAGCGTTGCAGTTAAATCGCGACGTAAACCTTCACGGGCCATTTTTAGGATGTTGTTAATGCCCACTTCGCCTGAATTCATCTCAAGATACATACCTGTTCTGCCATGCAGGTACAGAATATCGCCATGCTCATTTACCAATGCGCTTGCGGGTGCAATTTTTTGTAAAAGCGTGTGCTCTGTGAGTTCTTTCAGTGACATTTTTGCTGGCAATATTGCAGATTGCGGCTTCATGCTGGTTGCCATAGGCGATTTTCCTGTATCAAACAAAGGCGGTAAATAACGACCCAAGTTGTTTCTACTTGCCCCATGGTACACCTCCTTGCGCTGATAAATCTTGGTTTTGCGGTCTAATACATTAAACAATGTACTAAAATCGCCTACGCCTTCTGAAGTACCTAAAAATAGAATTCCGGACGGTTTGAGGGCAAAATGAAATAGTGGAATAAGCTTTGTCTGTAACTCGGCACTCATATAAATCAACAGATTGCGACAACTAATCATGTCTAATTTGGAAAAAGGTGGATCTTTAATCACATCTTGCTCAGAAAAAACCAGCATATCGCGAATCCCTTTGTGAATGCGGTATGCGCTGCCATCGGCTTCAGCAGAAAAAAAACGTGACAAGCGCTGTGGTGTAATATCACCAGCAATGCTTCCAAAATAAAGCCCAGCGCGGGCTGTGGCAATCGCCCTACTATCGATATCAGTGGCAAACAGCTGTACGGTGTAATTTTTCTTGGTTAGCTCAATATGTTCTTGTAAAAGTATGGCGATTGAATATGCCTCTTCACCAGTAGAACAGCCTGTTGACCAGACACGGATGGTTGACCCTGCAGGTTTATCTTTAAAAAGCGCAGGAATGATTTGTTTTTCTAACAACTGAAACGCTTCGGCATCACGAAAGAACCTTGTAACACCAATTAAAAAATCGCGAAATAACGCTTCAATTTCGGCAGGTGCTTGCTGTAAAAATTTCACGTAATTGTCTATTGAATCAACCTGATGCACCGCCATACGTCTTTCAATCCGGCGATTAATCGTACTTGGTTTATATTGAGAAAAATCGTGACCAGTTTGCGCGCGCAATAAAATAAATATTTTTTTAAGTGTACTGGCAGTATTATGGGTAGTAGGAATTTTAGTATGTGGAAGATTGCCATATGCATGGTTAGCATAAGCCAATAATTTTGCTGGCATTTCCTCTGGCGGCAATTCAAAATCGACTAGACCAGTAGAGATAGCGCTACGCGGCATACCATCGAAATCGGTTGATGCTAATTGCTGCACCATCACCATACCACCCTCTCCCTTGATAGCGCGTACGCCCATGCTTCCATCGCTGCCAGTGCCAGACAGTATGATGCCGATAGCATGTTCACGTTGATCCTGAGCTAGCGAGCGAAAGAAAAAATCAATAGGAAGGCGGTGACCGCGCGGTGCTGACGGCTCAAGCAAATGCAGCCTGCCATTCAAAAAAGCTAAGTCATAATTAGGCGGAATAATATAGATGCAGTTGATTTGCACAACCATACCATCTGTCACCTCAAAAACTTGCATCGATGTGCGGCGCCTAATCAGATCGGCTAGGATGCTTTCATGATCAGGAGCTAAATGTTGAACTAATACAAAAGCCATTTCTGGCTGCTCATTGGTAGGCATACCAGAAAAAAATTGCTCAAATGCCTTTAAACCACCGGCCGAGGCACCTAAACCTACAATGGGAAATACATGATCTTGTAAAGCCTCAGTGGCTTCAGCGGACTCAGACGAAATGGGCGCAGACTCTAAAGTAACAGATGAAGAACTTACTTTATTTACAATTTTTTTGGCCGTCATGGGGTTGCCTTTTTAGTCCAAACATTTTCGTCAACATTATCGTCACACTTAAAATGCTTAATCTTTATAACAGTTTAACTTACTTAAACGGCTTTTTTTATTTAAACTACTTTAGAAATCTCAACTTGCTTTGAAGGCTATTATTTTAGGAGTGGGTTTAGTTATGTTATTAACATTATCTACTTAAGCTTCACATAAATTAAGGTGAATTGCATGAATAAATTTAAGAATTTTATTTATGTAGCGATAACAAACATTTAATGCCGCACTACTTTAAGCAGCGCTAGTGTTAATAGTCCTACTGGCATTTGTAAAAATTGCAGATGTTCAGCCAAATTTTCTACAAGTTAACGTGAGGAACGTCAACTGCCTTAATCACATACAATTAAACATTGTTGTATCGGTTTAGCTCAAGCTTACCTATTGCGGCACTTATGCCACTTAGTAAAGTACCCCACGTAATATCAATAAGCGACAAAGGAAGTGGCCAATCTTTTAACAATGCCAAATTAGTTAGATCGTAGCTGGCATAAACAAAAAAACCGAATGTGGCAGCAGCAAAAAAAGTGCTTTTGAATCCCGGAATGGCAATATTAGGGATGACCGCGAAGCGCATCAGCCCCAACGCATATACCAGATAAAATAAAGCGGCAAACACCAAATTTGGTTGGCTTGCCATTAAGTGACCTATACCGTTTTGGTAAAGCGGTTTAGCTAATACGCTAAGCCAAATCAAATCCAGAACAAACATCACTGCAATAATTGTTAAATATGCGGACAAAAACTTGATTAAATTTTTCATGTTTTCAAAACTTTTCAAATCATTTTTTAGAAATATTTAACTAAGTGTACTGGTTTTAGAAGTGTATTGGATTTGACTAAAAAAATTAGGGGCATATAAGCCCCTAATTTTAATCTTTGCAAATCTTACCGCTTATATCTTGCCCATTAGCACTAGTATAAGAATCACGACTACTACTAAGGCCAAGCCGCCGCTTGGACCATAGCCCCAGCTTTTACTGTGTCCCCAGCTTGGCAATGCGCCTATTAACAATAAAATTAAAACAATTAACAGTATGGTACCTACACTCATGACGTTCCCCTTGTTGAAAAAAAGTATGACTTAATTGCTCTCAATTGTATGGCTTTTCTGGCACTATATCGGGCGGCATATCTACTTCTGGCGGTGGAATAATAATGGGTGAGTCGCCATTTGGCTGCCTAGGCTCTATCTGTATCTCTTCATCGCCAGAATTTTCTTTGTCAGTTCTAGTTCCTTCGTCAATGCCTTCATCGCCTGATGACTGAGGCAATGGTATAACAGGCTGGTCTGGCAAATTATCTGGCGCTGGCTTATCGCACGCAGTCAAGCATAACAACATAATTGCAACAGAAGTTACTATTAATTGACTCATGATAATCCTTGTAAATAATAAAAATCAAGTTGTAAAACTCAACTTAAAAACTTAACTTGTTTAAAAATTATCTTGGCCTAACGAACACTTAACCTAGCCTAACGCCTTCATTATTTATATTCCGTGCGCTATCGCACATAAGCCTTATAAACATAATATTAAGTTATTAACGCTGATTGTTATTTACAGCGTAGTTAAATTGCCGTGCTCGCCCATACCAACTGGTTTTGCGGCGACTATTGATACAGCCATTGCAAGCATTCGCACCATCTTGCTGTTAGGTGAATCCCAGTATTCTGCACTATGCGGCACAAATTTCAACAAAGCAAGATTGCTGGAATCTGCACCTTCAGGAAACCAAGGCCTTGCGAAAACAGTCCATAAGCCATCAATATGCACACGGTCTTTTACTATTTCGCCATGTCCAGAAATAGAGACATACGTCCCGTCTGATTCATTGGAAAAGGCTAAATTCATCAGCCTTAAATGTTGTACTTTTGTTGTATTAGGATCGGTTAAAAACCAGATCGCACCATCTTCAGACATTTCCTGAGGCGACATAGGCCTTGATACCATTGCATCTTCATCATCAATGGTTGTTAACATGCATACCGACATATCTTTTATTAACTCACCAAGCTGGGTCAGCTCTTCAGTTTTCTGCTTTTCAACATGCATCGTTCTTTTGTCCTTAGTAAAAAACTTAATTAAAATAATGACTTAAATAATTTAATTTCATCATCCATTAACGCTGTTTTCTTGTCTGTTTGCTAGCGCACATAATGTTTAAACAATAGTAATACAAGCAGTTTTTTATTGATACTAATGTTAAAGAGCGCACAGACAAGCATCTGTTGTAATAAATAAAATTCGCCTATAAGTTAGAAAAATAATTTTTACAAAACTTAAAAATAACAAAACTTGAGTAACAGAACTAGAAAATATTAGGATAGCTATAAAACTATGATACAAAATACATACGAATGCCCTCGTTGTGGAGGTTATGCTTTGCGCATTCGCCGCCGTCGTGTTGACCGATTAATCAGTATATTTAAGCCCGTGCAGCGTTATAAATGCCAACAATACAACTGCAGCTGGCAAGGTAATATTGGGGTTAGCGATGATCGTTTGTTAACGTCACGAAATGTTTACAGAAAAAACTACAACCTGTAAGTAATTGCAGGATAAAAGCAAATAAACTTTGTTGCGCGAGATTATTTGAATCTATTTAATAATTGGGATTTATTTAAATAGATTCAAAACTTTGGTTGTATAACGTACAACTTAGTGGGCTGTGTGTGCGATTTAATACCTGATTTAAACCTAATACTTTAAACCTAAAACTTTAAATGCAGCTTGCTGACAATTTTACGTATTTCTTTAGCACGGTTATATGGCGTAGAAACAATCATTAATACCGCACCATCATCTATACGTTTTTTAAATTTATTCAGATCCGTATTAAGCAAATTAACGCCCAACATGGCTGCGCCCAGAGCTGCTGC
>JAZKEJ010000132.1:0-1720 GCA_040387095.1 Pseudomonadota bacterium
AAGTAGTGGAGATTGATGACAAAGGCAAAGTGCGTTTAAGCATGAAAGCCTTGATCGACGCGCCAGTGAAAGAAGAGCCCGCGCAACAATAAGTTACATGAGCAATTAAAAAGCCCGCGCAAGCGGGCTTTTTGCTATTAATACTTATTCGGCACTAAATATTTTTAGAACAAAATAAGTATTAACTATTGAGCAAGCGCATTATTTAGCAACTTGTCTCTCACGCATTTCATCCAATGTTTTACAATCGATGCACAATGTTGCGGTTGGCCGCGCTTCTAGGCGTTTTAAACCAATCTCAACGCCGCAACCTTCGCAATAGCCGTATTCAGCCGCGTCTATATTGCGTAATGTTTCATCAATTTTTTTGATTAATTTACGCTCACGGTCACGGTTACGCAGCTCTAAAGCCATATCAGACTCTTGGCTTGCGCGGTCATTTGGGTCAGCAAACATCGTCACTTCATCTTGCATGGTGTGCACAGTTTTGTCGATATCGTGACTTAACTCAGATTTCCAGCCATTTAAAATAGCGCGAAAATGATTAAGTTGATTCTTATTCATATATTCCTCATCAGGTTTTGGCTGATAAGGGGTAAATGCTTTGGTAAGGGTTTCTGCCATGTTTTATCCAGCTGCTTTTTATAATAAAATCAGTTACTTGAAAAAATTACTGTGGTAAATATTTGAAATTTTCAATCGCGCGAGTGTACACCTATTGTGTCGGATATGCAAAAGTTGATTATTCATCTGCATTAACCCGCCTCCCGCTTAACTCTAAAGCCAATAAAGTATTTTCCATCAGCGTGGCTACCGTCATCGGCCCAACGCCGCCAGGTACGGGCGTAATATAGCTGGCACGCGCTTTAGCTGCTTCAAAATCCACATCGCCACAAATAGAGCCATCTTCTAAACGATTGATACCAATATCAACAACAATAGCGCCAGGTTTAATCCATTCGCCTTTAATCAAACCTGGTTTACCTGCAGCCGCAACAATTAAATCTGCACGTTTGATGTTATCAGCCAAATCTTTGGTATGGCGATGGCAACTGGTAATTGTGCAGCCTGCCAATAACAACTCTAGTGCCATTGGTCGGCCTACGTGATTAGAGACGCCCACAATCACTGCGTCTAAGCCCATTAAATCAATGTTGCTAGCTTGTAGCATTTTAATCACGCCAAATGGCGTACAAGAGCGTAAAGTGGGCTGGCGCACGGCCAAGCGGCCAATGTTATAAGGATGAAAGCCATCCACATCTTTATCAACGCTGATACGCTCTATGATTTTTTCATCGGATATTTGCGGCGGCAATGGCGATTGCACCAGAATCCCGTCAATATTAGGGTCATGATTAAGGCTGTCTATTAAAGCAAATAATTCGCCTTCACTAATTGTTGCAGGCAATTCATGTACGATTGATTTTATACCAGCTTTTTCGCTAGCTAAACGCTTGTTACGCACGTAAATGTGGGAGGCTGGATCTGCACCTACAAGCACAACTGCTAAACAAGGTGCGCGTTTACCAATACTTAAACGATTAGCAATTTTGGCTTTAATATCATTCAGCAATGCTTCTGCAATTGCCTTGCCATTGATAATTTGTGCTGTCATACGAGTAAATTCAACAATTATTAAAAATAAACACTGATTTTAACATATTAGAATTGACCAAAAGGCGGTATTGCGCTATATTTCTGCCTCTTCGGCGTGTAGCGT
>JAZKEJ010000133.1:0-17111 GCA_040387095.1 Pseudomonadota bacterium
AGATTAGTTAACAAGCCATGCTGAATGGTTGCCACGTCATTGACGCTCTCTGCAATCATGCGGGTTAATTCTTGCAGACGGGTAAAACGATCAAATTCCAGTGGGTCAAAATTTTCATTTGATTCCTGCAAAATATTTAATCGAGATTGCAATTGAGTTTCTGCTTCAATTTCCAACTCGCGCAAATAATTACGTAAACGCGTCACACTTTCAGTTAAATCGTTGGATGATTGCTTAACTCCACTGATTTCCCTATCCATACGTGAACGGATGATTGAAATCTCACCGGCATCGTTAATTAATCTGTCCAGTGTGTCTGCACGCATCCGTAAAAATTGCGCTTTGCGATCTGTGGAACGACCTGGTGGCGCTGTATCTTGTTTCTTAATTGAATCAATCGTTTCAGCAGGCGTAGTTTCCAGCGTTTCCTCAAAAAAACTACCGATTTTGTCTAAATCGACAAACATATTATCAAAATCAATATCAACCGCTTTACGTTTTAATGAGCGAATAACCAAGTCTTCCATCTCATGCACGGCATCACCAAGAGCAGACTGTCCTGCCATACGGGCACTACCTTTTAAGGTATGCAACGCACGCTGAAGCGCATCTGGATGCTCGGACTGTTTAGGATGCGCGCGCCAGGCACGCAATTCCGTACCAATCTCAGGCAGAATTTCGCGTGCTTCCTCTATAAACATCGTTAGCAGTTCTTGGTCTACCTGCGCTTTTTGCGAGCCTTTAGCATCGCCATCCGTAATATCGGCTGCATTATTTTGATAAGGCTTACTTTCAGTTACTAATTTAACTTCATAATCATCGTGGCTTACCCCATCAAATGCATATGCCGGGTTTTCTAATGAATCAGCAACCAGTTCAACGCTTGGTGCTGGCGACTCATCTTGAAGCAGAACTGTAGGCAATGTGAAAGTAATCTCTTCAACAACTTCGTGAATTGGGTTGGTTTCCAGCGTTAACGCATTACTTTGCTGCGCTTGTTCCGCAGACTGGTTGAGCACTTCAATCAATGCTCTAGCGGAACGTGGGTTACGCAATTCAGACACTTTTACCCACATATTAGAGAGCGATTTGACCGCATTGTTATAAAGCTCAGTATGCTGAGGTGTCCAATTTTCCACTTCATTTAACCATGCCTCTAGCGCACGACCTAACTCACCCATAGGCTTAAACTCTGCAGCCAATGCATTGCTCGCTAAGGTATGTACCGCCACGTTTGCTTGTGATGATGGTTTTAAATTTGCATCTGCCATCAGTGCAACCGCATCCTGCTCAAGGACAGTGATGTTTTGCATGCTTTCTTTGACAAAAATATCATAAAAAGCACGACTCATTTTTCGCGTGCCGCCGATGAGTACTTGCGGTTCAGTTTTTTTGGATTTTTTAGGTATTAACTTTGGCTCTAACTCTTGCGCAGATTGAATATCTACTGTTTCAGTGGCTTTAGGTTCTGTTGCCATTATTTGAGAAAGCGCGGCTACACGTGCATTCCATGCCGTTTGATTGATTTGCACTTGGTTATTTGCACGCAATTCAGCTGACCAGTCGGCAAAAGCGGCGTTCACTTGTTCGATACCCGCAATTTGCTGATGATTCAATGCAGATTTTTTATCCAGTATGCCATTTAAAAAACTTTCTACCTGGCCAGCTATATCTCCCATAGCTGTTAAACCAACTGTGCGACCACTGCCCTTTAATGTGTGATAACCGCGCCTTACTTCAAGCAAGGCCTCGCTGTCGGTGGCATTGACGCGCAGTGCCTGGCAATTTTGAGCAATCAGCGCAAGTACTTCTTCCGCTTCGGTCAAATAGATATCCAATAATTCTGCATCAAATGCTTGGTCAATCACTTTGACATCATCTGCATTAAGCGCCAGTTTATCAATAGTTGCAGTAATGGATTTTGCAAGTTGAGAATCTGGATGATCAGCCGATTTAGTGCTGGATTGAGACATTTCTGGTGCTGAATCCGCTTGAATTGAAACATTTTCGGAATCAACATCAATGAATTCAATCCCGGCATCCTTAAGTGCATCACTGAGCCGAACCAACGCGCCTTCAAGAGCCAGTTCAGATTCTGGTCTTGTTTTAGGCATTTCGTCTGCATAAATGCCAATCATGCTCAAGCTTTCAGCAACCAGTTCAAAATGATGCTGATTTGCGCTATAACTTTGTGTTTGAAAATGTTCTACTAAGCGATTACTCGCTCTAACAATGTTGGTTGGCGTGTTCAATCCCAACATATCAAAAACGGCAGCGATTTGTTTTAGCGGCTTGAGCGTCAATGAAAGTAGTGACTTTTCGGCGGAATTGCGGAAAAAACTATCAAGCGCTTGTTCAGTCGTCTTAAGCGCTTCTTTAACCTGAATAACAAGTGCTTTTATGGTGTCACGATCTAACTCACCTGTCCTGTCACCATCTAATTTATCATAACTTTCGCCAGACGAGATTGCCTCTAATCTATGCATTTCAGAAAGTAGTTTCTGTACACGGTCAGCATCAAGGTGTTGATAATGATTGAGTGAAATTTCAAGCAAATTAAGTGCTGCAGCAATTTCAATTAATGCGGCATGATTCACTTTGGTCGGATCATCCCTTAAAGTACTGCTGGCAAGTTGCAGTGATTCGTATAAATCAACAACAACCACTTGGCTTAGCTTTTGAGTGAGGGACTGACTTATTGTTAGCGTATCGGAGAATTTAGTAATGAGAACATTATCCAAATGCACTTGCGCAAGCCCTGCATTGGTCTCAACCTTATTAAAGTCAATGGTGTTAGATACTTTATCCCACAACTCTCGCAGCAATTCCAACTGTGCCATTAACTCTTGCACAACCGCCAATTCTTTGGCATCTATTAAGCTTGCATCAAACCCAAGGGCATTTTTCTTATCTATCAGCAGGTTAAGCTCAAAAACTTCTTTTACTTTTTGTACATTGTCTCGATCAACATTGCTAATAGCTACGTAATACAAAACATCACGCAATAAATTGCTGTGCGGTTTGCTCACACCTTCACTTAGATGCCTTAACTCCTGATCCAGCTTGCGGCACAAGCGTTTTGCGCCAATGTTTTCTGCAATTTCTTGCTGCTCTAAAGATTCAGTAAAGGCGCTAGCAGCCCACCATAAAGTTTTGTCACTAGTCTTTTTTTGTACCTGACTAACGTTGTTTACCGCTTCCGTCATGCTATGTAACGCGCTATTTTGTTTGGTTTGTAACCAGTTAAGTAAAGACTTTTGGTAAGCTAGGCGTTGCTCGACAATGAATGCTGGATAGTCGGAAACATCCAGCTCTTTAGATGGCAGATCTTTTGGTGCGCTATTACTGGTGTCGGGGAAAAATAATTCACTTTCATCTATTGTTTCGCCAAGCGCTAAAACGATCGGCTTAATGATGGGATACAAACGCAGTGGAATATCCGGTGCGCCATTCAGTAAATCCTGTAGATATTTTTGCATTGATTCAACGGCTTTAACAAAAGCATCAATAAGTTCAGGCGTAGCATCCAGCGTTTTTTTCTCTAATCGACTCGCTAATTTTTCTAGTTCATTACAAAAGCGTTTACATCCTTCTAAACCCACCATATCCAATGCACCAGATGCCTGATAAAGATGTGTTTGCGAAAAACGCATTGGAGCCGTGTCGTGCAAATTAACCTGCACTGCTTTAAGATTATCTAAAACAGCCGCAAGCGATTGATCTATCTGGTCTTTAACCCATGTTAATGGGCCTATATCAAAATTTTCAGACACTTAAATTCGACTCCACAAGATATAAATCTATTAAATTTAAGCCAATTTAAAACCAGCTACTGAGTCACGTAACTCTTCTGCCAGCGTTGTTAATTGCCCCACCGATTCAGCGGTTTGTTTTGTACCTTCGGTAGTCTGCGAAGTAATTTCCTGAATTTGCTGCATATTTTTTGTCACAGTTGAAGCCACTTCAGTTTGCGCCTCTGTTGCACTGGAGATCGATTGAATCAAACGCGCCAAACTATTGGTAACGGTTTCAATCTCGGTTAGTGCCTTACCCGCAGCATCTGACAATCGAGCACCTTCAACCACACCCTCAGTTGATTTCTCCATCGCCGCAACCGCTGAGTTAGTATCGGTCTGAATCGTTTTTACAATCGCGCCAATCTGTTTGGTCGCCTCTGATGAACGTTCCGCTAATCGCTGCACCTCTTCCGCAACCACCGTAAATCCGCGACCTGCTTCACCTGCTGATGCTGCCTGAATCGCAGCGTTCAACGCCAGAATATTGGTTTGTTCAGTAATGTCAGAAATCAACTCCACGATCTCACCAATTTCTTGTGAGCTTTCGCCCAAGCGCTTGATTCGTTTTGATGTTTCCTGGATTTGCTCACGAATGCCGTTCATACCAGCAATCGTATTTTGTACCGCTTGTGAACCTTGTGTCGCTGCTTGTAATGAGCGCTGCGCAACTTGTGAGGCCTGGCTCGCGTTGCTGGATACTTGCAAGATTGAACGCGTCATATTAGAAACCGCGTCTGTTGTTTCTGTAATTTGTTTAGATTGTTTTTCTGCCGCCGATAACAGACCAACTGATGTCGCCTGCGCTTGTCCAGTTGCCGTGTTCACTTGCTCAGATGCACGGTTAATCTCTGTTACCAAGTCACGCAAGCTATCAATCGTATAATTAATAGAGTCAGCAATTGCGCCGGTAATATTCTCTTTTACCTCCGCACGAACCGTTAAGTCACCATCCGCCAAGTCACCCATCTCATCCAGCAGGTTTAAAACCGCCATTTGGTTTTGCTGACCATCGTTTTCCAGCATCATCACCGCGCTTTCAATTTGTTTTACTTGACGCAAACCGAAATAGGCAATTAAAAATAAAATGAGCAAACCGAGTAATCCAAGTGCAATCAGAATAGTATTCACCAATTTGTTACTGGATTCAGCAATCTGCACAGATTCTTTTTGCACTTCCGCGTTTAGTGCCAAAACGGTTTGCTTATTAATCTCGTAAGCGCTCGCCAAATCACCCAATGGTTTTGCTGCTGCAATCGCGCCTAATTTAATGGCCGCATCAAAATCTTTGTTGTAAATACGGTAAAAGTTTTCGTTAGACTTAAGCACCGCCTGAAATGCGCCGCCCATCGTATCCAGATTCAGATTGTTTTTCCAGAACTCAACACGTCTGTTGTATTCCGCTTCGGCCGCTTTTACTTCTGCCAGCTTTCTGTCACGCTTTTGATAATCCGAGTTTGAGGTAGCTACGTACGCCTCGTTTGCCGCCGCGAAAGCATCTACCGCATAAAGTGGTGGCGGCAAAATATCCGCACGCAAGTCATCGTTTGTTTTAATCTTATCGTAAACTGGGCCGCCAACACGCACCTGACTAATCACATAGAACGCCAACACAATAAAAATAATCAGCCCGATCACTGGTCCAATCACTTGACCATACCCTCGACCGCCGCCTTCAGAAGATTTTTTACCGAACATCTGAAGAATTTTTGCTGGAAGCTCTTTGATTACTTGAACACTCAATGCCATGTTGATTCCTTTAAGTTTCACTTAATTATTTCAAACTAACGCCATCTGAACCATTAAATTTAACTAATAAATAACTAAAATTAACCGCTAAAACTATTTAACTCCCAAATCTTAACTGCCCAACCATTATTTATATCAAGTTGCATATGGCGTTGTAAAATCTTTCGAACGCACTAGCTTATCGCAATCCAATAAATGCCAAACACGATTTTCGTCATCATGATACGTTTGATTTTTTAAACAAATATTGTCATTAACCAATGTTGGATTCAATTTCATTTCATCCAATTTGCGCAAACCAACAAGCTTGTCGACCAAAAATGCGACATTATTGGTGACAGAATCGCTGATGAGCAGCAAGCGCGCGCTGGACGATACATTGGTAAAAGTATTTTCTAATAATTGCGCTAAATCATTGATGGCATACAACACTCCGCGCACATTTGCTACGCCTAAAAACCATGGCTTAACCAACGGAACACGCTGAATATCCATGATTGGCAGTGTTTCGCTGATTTCTTGCAGATTAACCAATACGTTTTTTCCGCCAATTACCACGCCCAAATAACCTGCTGGTGATTCTGCACCGGCTTTTTTGGCATTTTCTAGTCGCGCTAAAATATTGGTTTGATATTCGCGTAATTGTGATTGTTTTGACATATGTATGAACTAATGCAAATCCTGTAAATGTTGACTTAACATTAATTATTGACTGATTTTATCAATTAAAGCTTTAAGCTCATCTTTTTGAACCGGCTTTAATATACAGGCTTTTGCGCCCATTTTTTCTGCCCAAGCATGATCAGTAACTTGTAATTTACCGGAACACAAAATAACTGGGATTTTTGCTGTCAACGCATCTTTTGTTAATGATCTAGTCGCCTGAAAGCCCGTTAAACCGGTCATAATAATATCCATAATCACCAAATCAGGTGCGATGCCAGCTGCCTTTTCCACACAGGCCTCACCACTCTCTAATGCGATAACCTGATAACCTTGAGCTTCAAGCAACTCGGTTAAATAAAAACGGTCGGTTGCCGAATCATCCACAATTAAAATTTTATTAACAGCCATCGTTACTCCCTTTAAATTTACTAATCAACGATATTGCTTGTGTTGTTTTTGCTATTAAGATAAGCCTCACTCGTGTACGTATTGATGGCATCGATAAGCGTATCTTGAGTAAATGGCTTTGTTAAATACTGGTCTGATCCTGCCATGCGACCACGCGCACGATCAAACAAACCATCCTTACTGGACAGCATAATGACTGGGGTGGATTTAAAACGACTATTGCGCTTAATAAGCGCACAGGTTTGGTAGCCATCTAAGCGCGGCATCATGATATCGACAAAGATAACTTGAGGATGTTGGTCAGCGATTTTTGCTAATGCATCAAAACCGTCTTCAGCTAATACAACTTCACAGCCAGCTGATTTAAGAAATATCTCAGCACTACGACGAATCGTATTACTGTCATCAATGACCATCACTTTTGTACCAGCTAAATTAGTTTGCGCCACTTCCACTCCCCTTTGGCATATAAACATACGCTTATATAACCAAATTATAAAATACTCTATCTAAAAAAATCTTTTTACTTTATTCTTTTAACAACTTAAAGTTGAGTAACGTTTAGTCAGCACAACAAAATATTACATTTTTTAAAATAATTTGCAACACTTACGTAATATTTGTAATAATATACTTTAACAAAACTCAATAATTGATGTACAAATTACGATTATTTGAAGCAATTGAATAATTGCAAGACTGGGAGCAAACGATAATGCTTATAAGACAAGAATCCGTCGATTCCAAAATGGCGCTTAAAGATTTACCCAGCACATCTCCGCTGGCCAGCGCAAATTTAGTATTGGTATTTGGCTCCGTCAAAAGGTTTAATGAAGGCAAACTACAAGGCTTTTTAAAAGGTCGCTATCCAACAGCACAAATTGTCGGCTGTACTACATCTGGTGAAATTAGCCCTAACGGCGTGTTTGACGATAGCGTTCAAATCACCGCAATTCAGTGGGAAAAAACCGTACAGCGTGTGGCCCAAACAAAAATGTCTGGCATGCAAAGCTCTTTTGAAGCGGCTGCTGGATTAGCTAAACAACTAAAAGCCGATACGTTACGTACCGTTATAGTCATTTCAGATGGACTGAATGTTAATGGCTCAGAATTATTAAAAGGCTTTCAAAGCGTTTTAGGCGAGATACCAATTGTTGGCGGCCTAGCTGGTGATGGTGGTGCTTTTGTTAAAACATTACAGCTTTACAATGAAACCGTTTCAGATAATTTGGTGATTGCTGTTGGTTTATATGGCAACGCACTTATTACAGCAAGCGGCGCATTAGGTGGCTGGAAACCTTACGGGCCTCCACGCACTGTGACCAAATCAGAGAAAAACGTAGTGTTTGAAATGGATGGCAAACCTGCATTGCCGCTATATAGAATGTATATTGGCGAAGCATTTTCAAAGGGCCTGCCCGGCACCGGTTTAAAATTTCCACTGGCAGTGATTGAAGAAGGCAAACGCGATGTTGAGAAAATCCGCACTTTATTAGCGATTGATGCCAAAAATAACAGCTTAACCTTTGCCGGCAACGTTGAAGAAGGCGAGACAGTAAGGCTTTGTCAAACCAACCATGACAGATTAGTTGATGGTGCTGGCGCGGCTGCAAACTTGGTGATGGATGGCTTAAATGCCAATAAAACCAACCAAACTGGCTTGGCACTCTGCGTTAGCTGTGTAGGCCGCAAGGGCGTTATGGCTGAATTAGTGGTCGACGAAGTAAAGTTAGTGCAACAAATTTTAGGCCCACAAACCAGCATTACAGGCTTTTATTCATATGGCGAGTTAGCGCCGCGCCCGAATACAACTGATAGTGTTTTGCATAATCAGACCATGACTATCGGCTATTTAAGCGAGAATTTATTAGCTTGATTAGCCATCTGAATTTTTAATTCAATTTTATTAGCGCAAATCGATAAGCACCTGTTCTAAAGAGGTGCTTTTTGTTTTATCATATTCAATACATATTGTTGCGCTACTATTTAGTCGCCTTATTAATTCAAAAAGGAAAAAATCATGTCTAGCTCCGTAACACTTAAAGGCAATCCTGTTGACGTTGCAGGCAATTTGCCAAAAATCGGCAGTACTGCACCCAACTTTACTTTAGTCGATAAAGCATTGGCAGACGTTACATTAGAAACATACGCCGGCAAACGCAAAGTATTGAATATTTTCCCAAGCGTGGATACGCCCACTTGTGCGTCATCTGTACGCGCTTTCAATAAACTTGCTGCTGGCTTATCAAACACAGTGGTAATAAACGTTTCTGCCGATTTACCATTTGCGCAAACCCGCTTCTGTGCAGCAGAAGGCATTGAAAATGTAGTCAATTTATCCACCATGCGCGGTCGTGATTTCTTGATGAATTACGGCGTACTGTTATTTACTAGCAAGCTAGCCGGGTTAGCAGCACGCGCGGTAATGGTGATTGACGAAAATAATGTCGTTAAATACATTGAGTTGGTGCCAGAAATCGCTAACGAACCGAATTATGATGCGGCGTTGGCTTCATTGAAATAAATCATTTTGTGAAATAAAAAAGCCAGCTTTTGCTGGCTTTTTTATCTTGCGACACTTTTTTAATGGTGTTTTTATTTAATGCTATTTTAGGCTAACTTTTTAAATATTCGGTATATTTTGCGTTACTACCCTTAGCTTTATCCACGGGATATTTCAAGATATTCAGCTCTATTTTTTGATTGGTTGCCTCAATCAAATCGATATTTAACATTTCAGCGATTCTGAGTAAATACACAAAGGTATCTGCCAATTCGTGGCTGACTGCTTCGCGTTTTTCAACTGATAGTTGCTGACTTTCAGCTGGCGTATCCCATTGAAACTGCTCAACTAATTCCGCCGCTTCTACAATCATCGCCATCGCTAGGTTTTTTGGCGTGTGAAACTGCGCCCAATCGCGTTCGTTGACAAACTGGTTAATGCGAAGCCTTAACTGCTGCAATGAATCCGGATTATTCATCATGATTTAACCTTAAATTAACTCGTTTTTTGCTCAAATTTTTGCATTATTTTTAGTTCCGACATAACCTTAAAGTTAGTCTGCACTAAAACTTCGAACTAAAGTCCTTATTTTCGATTACTGCCAGCCACCATTTTAATTTCAAACAATCGACATTCCAGCGGCCCATTAAATAGCGGTGTACGCTTGCTGGGCGTTAAACGCATCAGTTTGGGCAAGCGCAGGTCATTGGTTAAAAAATAGGTATTCCAGCCTGCAAATTTACGCTTTAAGGCTTCACCCATTTTCGGGTACAACAACGCCAGCTCTTCATCTTCGCCAATACGCACGCCATAAGGTGGGTTAGCAACCAGCACACCATAATCAGCAGGCGGAACGACTTCAGTAATATTGATTTGCGTTAATTGTACGGCTTCCGCCAAACCTGCTTCTGTCAGATTTTGTTTAGCTATCCGCACGGCGCGCAAATCGCTATCTGAACCATATAGTTTTTGAAAGGTGATTGGCTTCACGTTTTTAACTGCGGTATTTTTGATTTTTTTCCAAGTATCACTTTCAAAATTCTTCAGCTTTTCAAAACCAAAATCGCGTTTTAAACCTGGTGCGATATCCAGCGCCATCATGGCAGCTTCCAGCAAAAACGTGCCACTGCCACACATAGGATCTAATAGCGGCTGACCTGCTTGCCAGCCTGATAACTGCAAGATTCCCGCCGCCAGATTTTCACGCAAAGGCGCTTCGATACTGGCTTTGCGGTTTCCACGCTGATATAAAGCGTCACCAGAAGTATCGACATAATAAACGTAGTTATCAGCGGTTAAGTAAGCGTGCACACGCACCGC
This sequence comes from Pseudomonadota bacterium, assembly GCA_040387095.1. GTDB lineage: Bacteria > Pseudomonadota > Gammaproteobacteria > Burkholderiales > Methylophilaceae > Methylotenera_A. The sequence continues at coordinate 10,441 of JAZKEJ010000133.1, forward strand.
TGGCGTTTTGGTATCAATATACGGGCGCGAGTTCACCACTTGCCTAAACTTATCGCAGATCGCATCTTTAATGCGCAAAGTGGCAAATTCCAGGCTTTTGAGCGGGCATTTTACCCCCGTCACCTTCACCATAAAATCGTGTTTTACATCAAACCAGTTCGGCCAATTGAGTTTATACGCAGCTTGATATAAATCATCTTCAGTTGCGTATTTGCCATGACCAGCTTGCATCAGGATACGCGTGGCAATACGCGAATGCAGGTTGGCGTGATAGCAAACGCTTAATTCGCCTGCAAAACCTACACCGCCATCGGTCGACTTGATGTCTTTTGCATTGCTCGCTTTTAGCTCGTTTACCAGCAAAGCCTCAAGTCCGCGTGGGCAGGTGGCAAAATATTGATTCATCATGAATTGGTCATCTTTTACATTAATTTATTTGATTATGCTCGCACAGTTTTTCGACAAAGCTTAAGAATTCGATATTGTGCGAATTTTCTAAAGTTTTTGCGCGTTCTTTGAGCTTTTTCTGGTTCAGTTTTAAACTATTCAGTTTAGCATCATGTTTAAAGCCAAATACCACGATATTGCCTGGCTTTCCGGTAGGCAGCATTAAAATGTGGTGATTAAAACTCTGCTCAATGCGCTGTAAATAGACATCAAAATTTTTATCACTGCCCCACAAGTTAATCGCGAAAATGCCTTTATCTGTTAGCGCCATTTCGCAGCTATCAAAAAAATCCTGGCTACAAAAATCAGGTGGAATACCAAAGCGGTCAAACGCATCAATCATCAAACAATCGGCGCTGTTTAAATTTTCAGCCAAATAGGCAATACCATCACCTTGCATCACATTGAATCTAATGTCATTTTCCGGCACATAAAAGTGGCTGCGGGCAATGCTGATGATTTGTGGATTAATTTCCACAATTGTTTGGCTAATATTCAGACAATTGGCATATATATATTTAGGTACCGAGCCACCGCCTAAACCAATCGTTAACACATTTTTAACCGCATCCGAAAACAGTAAAAATCCCATCATACCTCGCGTGTAGGCGAGCTTCAGTACAAATGGATCTCTTACTTTCATACTGCTTTGAACGGTGACAGAGCCTAAATGCAACGAGCGTACGCCGCTCATTTCAGATACTTCAACAATATTATCGTCTTGCACACTTTTGTGGATTTTGCGATTGAATTTCAACATATTGCGCTAGCTCTCAGCATCTTCTTCAACCACAATCGCTGGCTCTGAGTCTGATACAACTTCTTCATCTGGCGCTATTTCTACAAATTCTACATTTTCAGCAGCTTTTTCCGAAGCAATAACGCCTTTGAATTTACAGTTTAATTCCATCAACAGCGTATCAATATGTTTAATCTCCAAACTGATTTTTGTTCCCACTTTAAATTCTGAAGAACCAGTTGCCGGAATACTAGGCACTTTGGTGATAAAAAACATACCATCGATACGCACTAGATTTTCGCGCCAGATGGTGGCCGTCACTTCCGTCAGTTGTTCCTGAATCAAATATTGCAAGCACCAGTAACGTTCCATGCGGGTTTGAAACTCACTGTAGGCGCTGTAGGTCTGATCAAAATTCCGCATAATCACGTTTAACTGACCATCTTCGGCATTGTATAGGGCAGGCTCGTTATTTAGCATGGCGATTAACTGGCGCTGATTCACCAGATCGACCGCGCGCCTTAAAGGTGAAGTAGACCATGCATATTGCGCTACACCTAAACCTTGATGCGGCTCTGCAGAAGTAGTCATAAACACTTTGCCGCCAGTTTGCGCGCGGTAAATACCGGCGAAACCCGCTTCTTTTAATAAACCACCCCAATGACTATTGGCGTAAATCATCAACTCGGCAACCAGCTTATCCATTGGCGCGCCGCGTTCGCGCGCCACAATCTGCACTTTTCCATCATTCACATAAAAATTGTAATCAATTTGTGGTGCTCGATTAGGGTCTGCTTTGCCACGCGCGATTTCCAATTTTTCCGCCAGACTAAATAGCAACTTAAGCTTTGTCCAATAAGCATGCCCACTATCCGCTTCCAAAGTATTTTCATTAAAAAACGGCTCTATGGCGTCATGCCGCAAATTGTCGGCAATCTTGATTTTTTCTAACCGTGTTTCATGCTGAATAATTTCAAAATCCGGCGCAACTTCCAGATACAAGCTCAAGGCGGGTTTTGTTTCACCGGCATCCAGACTAAATGGCTTAACGACACTTTCCGGCAACATAGTGATTTTGTTGCCTGGCATATACACAGTAGATAAGCGCGATAATACAATCGCATCCAGACTGGAACCGACCGGCACACCCAAACTGGGTGCTGCGATATGAATACCCACACGAATGTTGCCATTTGGTAGCGTTTCCAAACTGAATGCATCATCGATTTCCGTGGTTGTCGCATCATCGATACTAAAACATTCTGCTGCTGCCAATGGCAATTCATCTGCGATTTCAACCGTTTCAAATATTTCAAATTCAGGAAAATCGATACCATTTTTACCATCTTTATTCGGAAACATTTCACGCAGAAATGCTCCCAGATGATAATCATGTGCGTTTTGAATCAAACCGCAATCGGCCATTACGGTCAGCGCCAGTCTGCCAGAACTCTGCGCGGCCTCATCAATCGCCTTCCATTCCATGCTATTTTTATCGGGGCTGTAAATCAGCGCATCGGCTTTTGCTGCAAAGCCTTCTGGCAACTGTTTACTGTTAAGTTGTGTCACCCAAACCGCCATTTGTTCAGCCTGCAATTTTTTACGCTCTACCGCCGCCAGCGCTAATTTAAGCGTGTCTGCAGGTGCCGCTTTATAACGACCTTTACTTTTGCGGTAAAAATACATTGGCGCGCTGTGCAGTTTTATTGCCGTTGCAGCCGCCTCAATTGGGCTAGGTTTTTTGCCGTAATATTCAGTAGCTAAATCCTCAAAAGCGAATTCCGGTTCACCACAACATTCCCACAAAAAATCGATTTCCAAGCTTTCTGCTTCTGCAAGTGCTGCATCCATAAAGCTTGCCAACGGCGCCTCAAACTGCATCAATACATTATTGCTTTTAATTTTAGAGCGCTTGCCGGAAACGGATTCCACCTGCAAAGCCGCAGGTGATTCTGACATGATAGAAGCAACTTTGAAACTGCCTTCTTCTTCGTAAAACACATTCATTTAGTGATATTTTCTATACGGGAATTTAATGTAAACGTGCGTTTAAGCATTATGTTGAAGCAAATATTTTAAAAGCATAATTTTAATGTGTTCTACACAATTAAGCTTGTTAAATTCCATTTTTAGGCGAGATAAGCGCTTAACTCGTTAAAATTTACTATTGTTGCCCTCGTTAAAAATACGGTATATTCCTGCCCATGAGCAAAGCCTTTGAATTGATACAAGCGCAATCCCAAACACCAACCAGCGCGCGGGTTTTAGTGTTAGATACTTTATTAAATGCGTCATTACCGCTATCTCATCCTGAAATTCAAAAGCAAATCACGCAACCCATAGACCGCGTCACCATTTACAGGGTACTGGATTGGTTGATTGCGCAAGGCTTTGTGCACAGCGTGATTAGCCCAGATAAAACCAGACGATTCAAGACCAATACGCATCATACGCAACATCAGCATGCGCATTTTGAATGCACAGTCTGCGGGCAGGTATACTGCCTGGATGAAGCGAATGATGCGATTACCCAAAGCTTACCCAAGCAATTTGTGGCAACAGCCATTCACCTAAATATCAGCGGTATTTGCGCCGCCTGTCAGCATTAATTTTATTGGTAAGAAAAATAAATGGATAAACGTATTCCCGTTACCTTACTCACTGGTTTTTTAGGCAGTGGAAAAACCACGCTACTGAATAAACTACTGCATGACCCCGCCATGAAGGACACCGCCGTGATTATTAACGAGCTGGGTGATGCAGGTTTAGACCAAATATTCGCCAATAGCAATCTGGCTGAAAATATTGAAAATGAGCATATTGCAGATAACACCGTTTTACTCAGTAGCGGCTGCTTATGCTGTACGCTTAAAAATGAGCTGGCCGATACCATGCGCGATTTATTTTTTAAGCGTGCGCTGCAAGCGATTCCAGAATTTAAGCGCTTAATTATCGAAACCACTGGCATGGCAGACCCTGGCCCCATTTTGGGTAATTTAATGAATGAGCCAGTGATTGAATCAACTTATAGGTTAGATGCGGTAGTGGTGACTATCGATGCGGTATATGGTTTGCAGCAAATCGCTGACAATGTTGAGGCGCTGAAACAAGCGGCGGTAGCAGATGTTTTGTTAATCACCAAAACGGATTTAGCCACGGCCGAGCAAATATACCAATTAAAAGAAAAGCTTGTAAGCATTAACCCAGGTGCCACGCAGCATCGCGTGTTAAATGGTGAGCTAGATGCACAATTTGTAATTGATGTCGGTTTATTTGATGTTGCGACCAAGCAAGCAGAGCCACAACGCTGGCTTCGTGCACCAATCAAATCTGCAAATCCCAAAGGTACTTTGCCACAAAAAGCGCACGATGACGAAATCGTCAGTTTTACTGTGTTTATGCCAAAACCAATTAATTGGCGCGATTTGAAACCAGTGATCCTCAACCTTTGTCAAACATATGGAAAAAACCTGCTGCGCCTAAAAGGCATCATTCATGCCGAAGACCAACCAGCGCCATTGGCGATTCACGCTGTACATTTTACGCCCTACCCGCCCACGCTGCTCGAAGGCTGGGATGAAGATGAACCGATTTCACGTATTGTGATTATTGGTAAAGGTTTGGATGAATTAGCTATTAGAAAAGCCTTAATGCAGGTATAAACGTGTGAAATATTAATCAATGAGATATTAATCAGTGAAATTTAAAAAAATTAACACGATGCCACTTGGAAAACCGCTTCACACGCTGACATTGCTTGCAGCTATTGCAGTTGGCACACTTGGTGCCTGCGCCACTAAGCCCCCAATTGCAAATAAAATTAACTACCAGTGCGACCGTGGCAGTGTTTTCAGCGTCACTTTCGTTGAGAAGGGCATTACAACGGTACGTGGCGGCAGAAGTAGCATCCCGAGATATGAAGTGAAAAATGTGGCGGCAAATATCACACTAGCAGATGACACGTTGATTACTTTGCCAGCACAAACAACCGCTTCAGGATTTATGTACAGCAATGGCAAATATACATTTAGAGGCAAAGGTGATGAAGCGATGTGGTCAGTTGGGAAAATGCTTGCAGAGCGCTGTGAAGTGAAGTGAAGCGCTGGAAAGTGAAGTAAAATATTAGGCTAAAGATTTAATGGTAGCCAACGACTATATAAAGAAATTAAAATAGAAGACTTAATCGATATTTGCAGCAATCATCATAAAATCAGCCAATTTTAATCATTAAGTTAACCAATTAATTCTGCTTAAAAAGTAGTTTTATAGTTTTGCCCAAAAAATTCCAGCATCATAAATTCTTCTAAACCAGCATTATCTTCCAGCCTGGCCGACATGACGATAGTGCGATTCAAGCGGTGTGATTCCCAATTAAAATCGCCCTGATAATGCTGTCTAATCAAGCCAATCATTTTCTTAATCATGAGTAAACGCACATCTTGGCCTGACTGCGCCTGCACCTCAAAATATTCGCGCCTAGCGCTGCTAAAGTCATTTGTCCAGCCGTTAAACGTAAAAGTCGCGCTACGTGCTTCTAAATTGGTAATCTCAAAAATACCATTGACGCCCGATTGAAAATTACGTTTAATATTTTCATCACGCTTTTGTTCTGCACTTGGCCCTAGTTCGCGTGCGGTTGCTTCTGCGTTAATACGCGCAGCATCCGATTCCTGCGTTGCGCGCTTTGCTCGCTGCTGATTCACATAAGCCATCATATCCACCGGCGCATCATCTGGCGGCGTTTCGCTGGGCGGCGTTTCTTTTGGAATACTTAAATTAGGCGAAGGCTTTTGCGTTGCCAAGACATCCGGCACTTTGAATGCAGGTTTTTTTGGTGGCGCTTCTGCTTGTTGCGTGATGACTTTGGGTTTCGGCTTTGGTTTTGGCGTTGGCTCGGGGATAACTTCAGCAGGCGCTGCAGGCTGCTCAACCGGCGCTTCAGCCTGTTTTTTTTCTGGCGTAGGCGGTGCCAAGCTTACTTCTAATTCACGCGCAGGCAACTGTGCTTTATCCGGCTCAAATTTGGGCAAGGCAAAAAACAGGATTAAGGCATGAATAATGAGCGAAACAATGATCGCGATAAGCGTATTGCGGCTGATTTGAATACGAAAAACCTGATCAGAACGCGGTTTTTGTAAAAACGCATCAAAGTGACTATCATTATTTAACATCAAAACTTTTAACCTATCTCTGCCCAGGTTTTATCTAATCGTTTAATTGAGATAGGCATTGGCGTTTTGAGTTCTTGCGCAAATAGTGAAACGCGCAACTCTTCGATTAACCAGCGGAAATCCTGTAAATTTTGCGGCACTTGACGATGCGATTGCTGATATTGATTCACTTTATCTTGCCACTTTTGCCAGATTAACCCCACGCTGGCGGCATTTTTACCATCGCGTTCCGGCGCAGATGGCTGTTTTTCAATGCGTAAGCGCAATGCTTTTAAATAGCGAGGCACATGCTGTAAATGTTCCCATGGCGTTTG
>JAZKEJ010000133.1:17211-21975 GCA_040387095.1 Pseudomonadota bacterium
AAATCTGTTTTTTCAATATCCGGCAGTGTGTTCCTAAAAGTTAACTGTGCAGCAGAACCCAATTGCTTTTTCAGCGCGTTCCAGTCACGCCCCATTGCCAATTCACGACCTGCGTCATCCACCACGCTAAAATTCATCAGCAAATGCGCAGGCGTTTCTTCCACCCAATCATCGACACCAATTTTAAGTGTTGTGACAAGCTGAATATGCGCGGCAAGCACTTGCTTGATAGGTGCTTCGCCAACTTTATTTTCGTCCAAAAATTTAGTCACAAATTCTGGCGCTGGCACGCATACGCGTCTAAATGTTTTCGGTAGTGCTTTAATCAGATAAGTCAATTTCTCACGCAACATGCCTGGCACAAGCCATTCCGGTTTTACTGGATTTAGCTGATTCAGCAATGCCAGCGGGATTGTTGCCGTCACGCCATCCAACACATGCCCAGGTTCAAAGCGATATTTAAGCGTAATTTCCATACCGTCCAAAGTGATTTTTTCTGGAAACTGCACTGCGGTAATCGCATCTGCGCCGTGACGCATCAAGTCATCACGCGTCAAATACAATAATCTTGGATTAGTCTTCTCTGCGCCCTCACGCCATTTTTCAAAAGTGGCTGCCTGAAAAATATCCGCAGGAATTTTTGCATCATAAAACGCAAATAACTGATGCTCATCTATCAGCACATCCTGACGGCGCGCTTTATGTTCCAACTCTTCAACTTCTGCGATCAAGCGCTCATTTGCTGTAAAGAATGCCGCTTTTGTATCAAACTCTCCATTTGCCAGCGCTTCGCGGATAAATATTTCGCGCGATTCCTGTGGATTAATCGGCCCATAATGCACACGACGTTTTGGGATAATGGTTAAGCCATACAAAGAAACGCGCTCCCAAGCGTTAACCATACCCATTTTTCTATCCCAGCGCGGGTCGGTATATTGGCTTTCGGTTAGTCCACGCGAGCCGTTTGGATTGGCAATCGGCTCAATCCAGTCCGGTTCTATTTTCGCCACGCAGCGCGCATATAATTTGGTGGTATCAACTAGTTCAGCCGCAATCACCCATTTTGGGCGCGTTTTTTTAAGCGTAGAACCTGGCGCAATGTGGAAGCGAATGCCGCGTGCGCCTGCATAGCTTTCGCTATCGCCATCTTTAAAACCGATATTCCCTAATAAGCCTGCCAGTAAGGATTTGTGAATCTGCTCAAATTTCTCTTTATCTTGAGTTAATTTTTGGTCAAGCTTGAAATCCATTTCTAGCACAATTTCCAGCAATTGCTTGTGTAGCTCGCGCCATTCTTTTAAGCGCAAAAATGAAAGGAAATTGCCATGACATTGATTCAGCAAGTCTTTATTAGACTTTTTGGTTTTCAAGGCATTGTCGAAAAAATCCCACAGCTTGAGATAGCTCATAAAATCTGAGCCTTCGCCAGCGAACTTTGCATGTGCATTATCAGCCGCTTCGCGTTTATCCATCGGTCGTTCACGCGGGTCTTGAATACTTAACACGCTGGCGATAATCAAAATCTCATTCAGGCAGCCTTCTTTTTTGGCAGCTAAAATCATGCGCCCTACGCGCGGATCAAGCGGCAATTTGGCAAGCTGCAAACCTGTTTCAGTAATTTGCCGTTGCGCGTCCACTGCGCCTAATTCTTGCAATAATTGATAGCCATCGGCAATTAAGCGCGAGCTTGGCGCCTCAATAAAGGGAAAATCGACCACATCGCCCAATCGCAATGCAGCCATGCGTAGAATCACGCTGGCAAGTGAGCTACGTAGGATCTCTGGTTCGGTAAACTCAGGACGCCCATTAAAATCCTGTTCGGAATAAAGACGCACGCAAATACCATTTGACACACGACCACAACGGCCCGCACGCTGCTTGGCCGCAGCTTGACTGATTTTCTCGATTTGTAATTGTTCAACCTTGGCGCGCGAGCTATAACGACTCATGCGCGCCAGTCCTGCATCGATCACATATTTAATGCCAGGCACGGTGAGCGAGGTTTCTGCCACATTGGTTGCCAATACAATTCTGCGCAAGCTATGGCTTTTGAAGATTTTCTGTTGATCTTCAATACTTAAGCGTGCAAATAATGGCAACACTTCAATATGTTTAAGTTTGGCAGAACGCCCTTGGTATTTACGTAGATGCTCGGCGGTATCGCGAATCTCACGTTCACCCGGCAAAAATACCAGAATATCGCCGTCACCTTGCCGTAATAAATCATCGGCAGCATCCAAAATCGCTTCTTCAATCGCCTCTTCTTCGTCATCCTCTTCAAGCCAGCGCGCTTCGGTTTTGGCTTTACGTGGAATGCCCAACAGATTTTCAGATAAAAAGTCTGTGTCGTCATCAATATCGAGTTGAGCATTTTCAGCTTCAACTATTTCTCTAGCGCGAAAACCTGCTTTACCAAGCGGCCTATAACGAACTTCAACAGGATAAGTCCGACCTGAAACTTCAATCACAGGTGCGCCATTGAAGTGTTGCGAAAACCTGTCTGCATCGATAGTGGCTGACGTGACGATCACTTTTAAATCGGGGCGTTTAGGTAATAACTGCTTGAGATAGCCCAGCAAAAAATCAATGTTCAGACTGCGTTCGTGCGCCTCGTCAATAATAATGGTGTCATAAGCGTTAAGAAAGCGATCGCCTTGCGTTTCGGTCAGCAAAATACCATCAGTCATCAGCTTGATATAACTGGATTCTGAAAGCTTATCGTTAAAGCGCACTTTGTAGCCAACCACCTCACCCAGCGGACTTTGCAGTTCCTGCGCAATACGCGACGCCACAGAGCGTGCTGCAATACGGCGCGGTTGTGTGTGACCGATTAAGCCAGAAACGCCACGTCCTAATTCCAGGCATATTTTAGGCAATTGTGTGGTTTTGCCAGAGCCTGTTTCGCCACTGACGATTACTACTTGATTGTTTTTAATGGCAGCAGCGATTTCATCGCGGCGAGAGGAAACAGGTAATTCAAGCGGATATTCTGGCTTAGGTAAATTGCTTAAACGCGCAGCGTATTTAGTTTGTGAACTGCGTAATTTTTGCGTAATTTCTGCCTGCAAACGCTGCACTTTTAATGCCGATTTTTCATCTTTCAATTTGAGCAAATCTGCTACATCTCGCAACTTGCGGCGCAACGCGTGCCTGTCTGCCAGCATGCAGGTTTGCAATTGTTGATTGGTGATGTTGAGGTTAGATGGTGTTGTCATGCAGTGGGTATTTTAACATGCGGCACAAAGCCATTTTTACAAAAGGCTAATATAGACTGCCATTTCAATTTTATTGTTTGCTTAATATGGATATGGGGACTTAAGGCTTATTTAAAAGCGATATTTTCTGCACTAATTAGAGATTAAAGCGTTTACTCATTGCGCACTCTTAAAAAACTGGCAAATTTCGGCTTGCCAGTTTTGGTAATGTCTTTGTAAGTATAGGTAACAGTACTACCGATTTTGGGAGGATCTTCACGCTGCGCATCATTAAAGCCAGTGCCCAGTTTAAAGCGAATTCCTTGCGGTGTTTCGACAACCAAAGCACCTAATTTCCCCACATACTTTCCTTTACCAGCTGTGTGTCCAATTACTTTTGCTTCCGCGTCATATAAAAGCTTCAGCTTAAGCAGCGCATCACTTCGGCCGGTTGCATAAAGCGCATCCGCGCGGTGTAGCATTAAGCCTTCGCCACCTCTAGCGACTACTTGTTTTAATCGTAAATTCAAGTCAGCTTGATTTTCAACAGCAAACTGTGTCACCGCTTTTAAATGAGGCAAATTAGCTTGCTGAACGATCTGCACAATACGCTTGCTACGCACTTGAAATGACCCTTTGGCACCAGGTAATTCAAAAATTCGGTAGCTGATATTTTTCCACTCGGCATCAATCGGTTTATCCTTGCGTACTGCGCCAGACAAATTGTCGAACTCACCCCTAGCCAGCCATAACTCTCCATCCAGCGCAATTTTGGGCAGGTCTTTTGTAAACCAAACTGGCGCATTGATAATATTACCTTGTCGACTAATCAGTTCTTTTCCATTCCAAAAAGCGCGCACGCCGTCAAATTTTTCGCTGATTAAATATTGTTTAACGTCAACGCCTTGCTGATAATTTTGCGCCAGCAATAATGCGGGCGGTTCTTGCGAATATGCTTGTGTTGATAATAATTGTGCTAGCAGCCACAAACTTAACAGCAAAAAGTAACGCATACTTTTGTTAAACCAGAAGTATCAAGCTAAAAAGCGCGCTTGCAGATCATACAAGTTGAGTTCGTTTAAAATCGCTGTCATGCGTTCGCTCGCATTTTTGCGTTTTTGACCAGTATATTTGGCAATAATCAGCTCGTTTTTCATCGAGTGTTCCCAGCCAACCAGTTCAGTCACGGTGACAGAATAGCCAGCAGCTTCCAATTGAAGGCAACGCAATACATTGGTGATTTGGCTACCAAATTCGCGCGTATGGATGGGATGTCGCCAAATTTCAGAAAGCGGCGTTTTGCCAAAACTATCATTTTTGTGTTTACGTAAAACTTCCGCCACCTCTGCCTGGCAACAGGGTACTAGCACCATATATTTGGCCTGTTTTTTTAAACCGAACTGAATTGCGTCATCGGTAGCGGTGTTGCATGCGTGCAATGCAGTTACAATATCCACGGTTTCTGGCAAGGTGCCCGAAGTGATTGATTGCTCCACACTTAAATGCTGAAAATCCATGCGATCAAAACCGCAATCAGCTGCTAAAACTTTAGATTTTTCGACTAATTCAG
>JAZKEJ010000134.1:0-10410 GCA_040387095.1 Pseudomonadota bacterium
GACTTATTAGCTTTCGCACTAAAAGAGCAGATCAACTTGACGGTAGTAGGCCCCGAAGCGCCTTTATCACAAGGTGTAGTGGATGTATTCCGTGCAAATGGTTTAAAGATTTTTGGCCCGACCAAAGCGGCTGCGCAATTGGAATCCAGCAAGGATTTCGCTAAAGCTTTTATGGTACGTCACAATATTCCCACTGCGGCTTATGCAACATTTACCGATGCAACATTGGCACATGATTATGTGAATGAACATGGCGCACCGATTGTGATTAAGGCCGATGGTTTGGCCGCTGGTAAGGGTGTCGTGGTCGCGATGACCACTGTTGAAGCACATTCCGCCATCGACGCCATGCTGTCAGATAACAAACTCGGCGATGCAGGCGCGCGCGTTGTAATTGAAGAATTTTTAACTGGCGAAGAAGCCAGTTTTATTGTGATGGTGGATGGCAAGAACATTTTGCCACTCGCAACCAGCCAAGACCATAAACGATTACTGGATGCCGATCTTGGCCCTAACACTGGCGGCATGGGTGCTTATTCGCCTGCCCCAGTCGTGACCCCAGAGATTCACGCAAAAGTGATGCGTGAGATTATTCGCCCGACTGTAGAAGGCATGGCAAAAGACGGTATTCCCTACACAGGCTTTTTGTATGCCGGTCTGATGATTTCGCCTAACGGGAATTTAAAAACGTTAGAGTTCAATTGCCGCATGGGTGATCCTGAAACGCAGCCGATTATGTTGCGCTTAAAAAGTGATTTCGTGACATTGGCAGAACATGCTGCGAACGGCACACTTAATTTGGTAGAAGCTGAATGGGACAGGCGTACCGCACTAGGTGTAGTGATGGCCTCTCATAATTATCCTTATACACCTAGATTGAACGACATTATCAATGGTTTGCCACACAATTTAGATGACGCGCAAGTATTTCATGCTGGTACTCAGTTAATTGATGGCAATGTGGTCACCAGCGGCGGCCGCGTTTTATGCGTGACTGCATTAGGTGAAACAGTCAAATTTGCACAACAACAGGTCTATAAAATTATTGAAGAGATTAAATTTAGTGGTGCGCAATACCGCTCAGATATTGGCTATCGTGCGATTAAAGGTTAAGTAAGGTTATTTATTTTGAGTGACCAGTTAAATAGCAACGCCGTATTGCAGTACTTGCAAAATCTGCAAAACCAAATTGTTGAAGCGCTTGAACTGGTTGATGGCAAAACTTTTTTGCATGATAGTTGGAATCGCCCCGAAGGCGGTGGCGGTACCAGCTGCTTGCTAGAAGGCGGCAATGTATTCGAGCGCGCTGGTGTTGGTTTCTCGCATGTGCTGGGCAATAAACTCCCGCCTGCTGCAACTATCGCCCATCCAGAAGCCGCTGGTCGCACTTGGGAAGCCATGGGTGTTTCCCTGGTGTTACATCCACGCAACCCTTATGTGCCTACGGTGCATATGAATATTCGTTTTTTTGTTGCAAGAGCGCAAGAAAATTCATCCAATCAAGCAGATTCAATATCTTCGATGGATTTGCGAGCGAAACAAAGCGGCAAGGATGAATCTGCGCAGACAGTACATTTAGTGCGGCAAGCAGATGCAGACGAAGCCAATACAGTTGTAGCCGCAAAAGCATCCGAAGATATTTGGTGGTTTGGCGGCGGTATGGATTTAACACCCTACTACGGTTTTGAAGAAGACTGCGTACATTTTCACCGCACCAACAAATCTGCATTGGATGCCTTCGATCTAGCTTTCTATCCGCAGTTTAAAAAGCAATGCGATGAATATTTCTACATTAAACACCGCAAAGAACCGCGTGGTATAGGTGGCATTTTCTTTGATGACTTTAATGCGTTAGGATTTAGGCAAAGTTTTGCGTTGCAACGTGCAGTGGGCGATAGTTTCTTACAAGCGTATTTGCCTATTTTGCAACGTCGTAAAGATATTACCTATACTGAAAAAGAACGCGATTTTCAAGCCTATCGTCGTGGCCGTTATGTGGAATTTAATTTAGTGCATGATCGGGGTACATTATTTGGCTTGCAATCGAATGGGCGCACAGAGTCCATCCTAATGTCGATGCCGCCAATCGTGAAATGGCGTTATGATTGGAAGCCGGAAAACGGCAGCGCTGAATCCAAGCTTTATAGCGATTTTCTGATTGATAGAGATTGGTTGTAGACGCTTAGAATTGTTGTACACTGAAATCAAGGGGAAAAAAGCAAATGCTAAAAAGATTATTGCGTACAAAACCAGTCGAAAACTATGCGAATAGCGGTCTTAAAAAATGTTTAACTGCTTTTGATTTAGCTTTACTAGGCATCGGCTGTGCCATCGGTACTGGAATTTTTGTATTAACTGGTCTTGCCGCAGCCACCCAATCTGGCCCTGCAGTGGTTTTATCCTTTATATTTGCTGGTATTGCCAGTGCTTTTGCTGCGCTTGCCTATGCCGAATTAGCTGCTTCAGTCGGTGGCTCTGGTAGTGCCTATGGTTATAGCTACGTTGCCTTTGGTGAGTTAGCCGCCTGGATAATGGGCTGGATATTGTTGCTGGAGTATGGTGTTGGAGCGGCGGCAGTGGCGAACGGCTGGTCAGGTTATTTTATTAACACACTAGCTAATTTTAACGTGCATTTACCTGAAGCCCTAACCAAAGCACCTATGTTGGGTGGCACGATTAACCTGCCAGCTTTTGCCATTATTTGGCTGTTAACCTTGTTACTTATTGTAGGGGTAAAAGAAAGTGCGCGCTTTAACAACATTATTGTGGTGGTTAAATTATGCACTATCGCAATTTTCATCGCCTTAGCCAGCGCACATATCAACGCTGATAACTGGCATCCTTTCACGCCATTTGGCTGGTTCGATACCCTTGAAAATGGCAAAAACATAGGCGTATTTGCAGGCGCCTCTTTGGTGTTTTTTGCTTATTTCGGGTTTGATGCCGTATCAACTGCCGCCGAAGAGGCGAAAAATCCGCAACGCGATTTGCCTATTGGCTTATTAGCATCATTGGCATTTTGTACAACGATTTACATTATTGTGTCGGCAACATTAACAGGTGTAGTCTCGTATACCGAACTTAACACTGCATCGCCTGTTGCTTACGCGCTGGCCAAACTTGGTTATACATGGTCATCCACATTGGTAGCTACCGGGGTTTTAGCGGGTTTAATTACGGTTTTACTGGTCTTGTTATATGGCCTTACACGTATTCTATTCGCCATGAGCCGCGATGGATTAATCTCACCAATCTTTTCAAAAGTGAATCCTGACAGGCAAACGCCAACCCGCATTATTTTGATGTGCGGAGCTGTTGTATCGTTAATCGCCGGGTTCTTCCCCTTGGGCGAACTGGCTGAAACCGTCAATATAGGTACCTTAGCTGCTTTTGTGATGGTATGTGTGGGTGTGGTTGTGCTGCGCATACGTCAACCTGATTTACCTAGACCATTTAAGAATCCCTGGAACCCATTAATTCCCATACTAGGCGTTTTATCTTGTAGCGCTTTGATGTACTTTTTGCCTGCATCAACCTGGATGCGTTTTGGCTGGTGGATTTTAATTGGCGTCATTTTTTATTTCGCCTACTCAATCAGGCATAGTAAATTGAACAAACATTGAATAACTTAACCCATAAAAAAAGCCAGCTTTTAAGCTGGCTTTTAATTTGGTGTTACCCAAGATTACATGGATAAAATCCACTGAACAATCGTTTTGATATCTTCATCTTTTACTTGCGGGCTATTGGCTGGCATTGGCATAGGACCCCAAACACCACTACCACCTGCTTTTACTTTAGCAATCATTTTTGCTTCAGCAGTTTTATCGCCTTTGTATTTTGCAGCAACATCTTTGTAAGATGGGCCTAATACTTTTTTATCGATACTATGACAAGCTAAACAGCCGTTCTTTTGCGCTAACGCTTTTGCAGCATCAGCATTAGCTGCATGGACAGAACCTGCTAATAACATGCTGGTTACCGCAATTGATGATAATAAAACTTTCATGCTATCTCCTTGAATTACTGTGATAATTTTTATATTAACTTGCAATTTTTTGCAAATTGAATAATACCTATAATTATAAAATCCACAATAGCCCTTATTGCTTCTGATGGCAAGCTAAGCTATATATTTTTTAATAATTGTTGTAAATCATTAATACTGGGTGAACAAGCAACGCCTTTACATACCCATGCGTTGACGTCGCTTGTAATTGCTCTTTGTAAACTTGGCGGTAAATTCTGCAGTTTGGTATTCCATTGCTCATCAAAGAAAAAAAACAAATGATGTGGGTAATAATTTTGGGTAATTGCCTCACGCCAAGATTGCATTTTATTGGCTTCACCGCGCATAATCACCATGCTTGGTGGGTTTAAAAACCCGCTTAAAGCGTGACATAAACTAGCGCAAGCGGCGGGATTGTTAGCCATACTGTGATCAAATGCCTTTAAAGTGCGCTCGCTGGCTTGTAAGTAACGTGTCTCACCTAAAATATGTCCCAGTTTTTGCAAAGCAACTGCAGCAATCCCATTTCCATTTGGCGTTGCATTGTCATAGCCTTGTTTTGGGCGATGAATCAAGGTTTCATGCTGATGACTGGTAAAGTAAAAACCGCCTTCTTCACTTTCAAAGTCGGTTAGCAATGCTTCAGCTAAATCCTCCGCAAAGGCTAAATCTTGGCTTCGAAAATCAGATTGTAGTAACTCAATCAATGCGTCCAGCAAATAGGCATAGTCATCTAAATAGGCATTTAAATGTGCGCGATAATTGTTATTAGCATGGCCAGTTCCGTCATTTTTGCAAGTCGCCAATAGCGCATCATTTACCCATAAATGATGCTGAATAAAATCGACTGAATTCTGCGCTAACTTAACCCAATCTGGCCGATTAAAAACACGACCAGCTCTTGCTAAACCTTTAATAGCTAGTGCGTTCCAACTAGTTAATATTTTGTCGTCACGCCCTGGATGATGGCGTTTATCACGCGCGACGAATAATTTGCTTTGCGCACTACTTAACAATGCCACTTCATCATCCTGTGGCGCTTGCACTAAATAAGGATGCCAAGCTTGTAGTTGGGAATGGGGATCCTCAAAATTTGGCGCGCGATCAAAGCCTAAACAGCAACTGGCGACAATAAATTCTTCTGGCGTGAGCAAAGCTTTTACTTCGACAGGCTGCCATACGTAATAGGCGCCCTCTTCAGAATGGCCATTTTGGTCTAAAGAATCCGCATCCAGCGAAGAATAAAATGCACCTTGCAAATCATGCATTTCACGCGTTAACCAGGTGATTGTTTCTTCAACGATTTGCTGATAGCGCGGATTTTTACTCAACTGCCAACCATCACAATACAAAAACAATAACTGACCGTTGTCGTAAAGCATCTTTTCAAAATGCGGAATATTCCAACGCGCATCCACTGAATAACGACAAAATCCGCCACCTAATTGATCATATATACCGCCGCTTGCCATTGCAGATAACATTTGCAATGCCATTTCTTTTGCTCGCTGATTACCTGCATAGGCTTGATGCAATAGCAAAGTAATATCGGCAGGATTAGGGAATTTTGGTGCGCCGCCAAAACCGCCATGCTCAAAATCAAAGCTAGTTTCAAGTGAACTGAATGCCAGTTTTAAGGTGGATTCACTGGCGCTTAACACGCTGTTGGGCGCAGGAATGGTACGTTTTAGCGCATCTGCCAGCTGAGCATTCTGCACAGCTAAATCATCTTTGCGCTCATGATAAAACTGTGCCACGCGCGGAATTAAATCAGCAAATCCAGGCAACTGGTAACGGGATGTTTTAGGAAAATAGGTACCGGTAAAATATGGTTCTTGATTGGGGGTTAAGAAAACCGTGAGCGGCCAACCGCCACTACGATTTGACAACATGCTATGTACAGTTTGATAAATCTGGTCAATATCGGGTCGCTCTTCGCGGTCAACTTTGATATTGATAAAGTGTGTATTCATTATCGCCGCAACAGCATCGTCCTCAAACGATTCGTGCGCCATCACATGACACCAATGGCAGGCAGAGTAGCCAATTGAAAGTAGAATTGGCTTGTCTAACTCACGTGCTAAAGTGAGCGCTTGCTCACCCCAGGGATACCATTGCACCGGGTTATCCGCATGCTGGAGTAAATAAGGGCTGGTTTCGTGGCTTAATGCATTAGACACTATAAAGTCTCTATCACATACTCCGCGCTAATCACGTGAGTTCGGCCCGGATTAATCACCACCATGTTATCCAGTGCATTAGTGGTTTCTACACAAAGCATTTTTCGCCATTCATCTGGCGTACCCATATCAGCCATTGCATTAGCTTTTTCTGCCCCAGGACTCCACACCACGGTGGTATCGCTGCCCGATTTTGATACATGTATCAAGCGATTATAGCCAGGGTCGTGAACAGTACAATCTGAGCTGTGGTTAATATATACGCGGTCAAACTCGCCATCAAACTTAAGCGTATTATGTTCAACCTCACGTTGATATTTAAGCATTTTGTCTGCATAAACGCAGTCTTGCATACCAGTAATTTTAACGTTGTCGATATCGCTAATATTTAAATAGGTATGAAACGCCTCACCAATCACAAATGGATGATCTGCCTTGTTGGTAGTGGACATATCTACACGCAAGCGGCGGCCAACAGTGATAGTCACCGTTAGCGCGTACGGATAAGAAAGCTGGCGTTTTGCTTCTTCTGTTTCCAACATTTCCAGCATGATGCGCGTAGCACCTGTTGGCGTGGCATCTATATCTATCACCCGCCAAGGAATCACCCGCGCGAAACCGTGTGGACAATAGCTACTATCGGTTGGATGTGCGCCAAACCAAGGCCAGCAAATAGGCACTCCGCCGCGAATTGAGCGGCCCTTGATATAACGCGCATTACTGGATAACCACAAAACAGGATCTTTTAAGAACTTAGGCTGCCAATGCATGACATGCGCACCTTGCAGCGCAATTTTTGCCGTGCAAAGTGGGTTTTCCACCTGCAAATATTGCATACCATTTTCATCTTTTGTTTGCACCACATGGGCATGCAATCTCAGCAGTTTTTCAGTTTTTAAAGCGGTGGCTTCCATTGGGCTCATTTCTAACGTTTCTGTGTTCATGGTATTAATTTACTTTAATAACAAGGGGTTAACCGAATGCTCAATTTCAAGCAATTGTATATTTAAGATTATTTTTCGATCTGCGTTACATCACGCACTGCGCCACGCGCCGCACTGGTTGTCATTGCTGCATAAGCACGTAATGCTAACGATACTTCACGTGTGCGGTTGACTGGCTTCCAAGCAGACTTACCTTTTATTTCCATGTGCGCACGGCGGTGTGCCATTTCTTCATCTGAAATAGCTAAATGAATGGTGCGATTCGGAATATCAATTTCAATGATGTCGCCCTCTTCAACTAAGCCAATCGCGCCGCCTTCAGCCGCTTCTGGCGAAGCATGACCGATACTTAATCCTGACGTGCCACCAGAAAAACGTCCATCGGTTAACAGCGCACAAACTTTGCCTAAGTCTTTCGATTTCAAATAAGAAGTCGGATAGAGCATTTCTTGCATGCCAGGTCCGCCGCGTGGGCCTTCGTAACGAATAACCACTACATCACCCGCCACAATTTTGTCGGCTAAAATCGCTTCAACCGTTTCGTCCTGACTTTCAAAAACACGCGCACGACCAGTGAATTTTAAAATGCTGTCATCTACCCCAGCAGTTTTAACAATACAACCATCTAAAGCAATATTGCCGTACAAAACGGCCAGACCGCCATCTTTTGAATACGCATGTTCAATATCGCGAATACAACCCTCAGCACGGTCTACATCTAGTTCTGGCCACAACATACTTTGAGAAAAAGCAATCGTGGTTGCAATGCCACCAGGCGCTGCGCGGTAGAATTTTTTCACGTCTTCGTCAGTGGTTGTCGTAATGTCCCATTTATCCAATGCTTCTCCCAGTGTGGCTGAATGCACAGTTGGAATATCGCGGTGAATCAAACCGCCACGGCTTAATTCAGACAGAATCCCCATGACGCCACCAGCGCGATGTACATCTTCCATATGGTATTTTTGTGTGGCCGGTGCAACTTTGCTCACGCAAGGTACGTTACGTGAAATACGGTCAATATCACTCATAGTGAAATCAAGTCCAGCTTCGTGCGCAGCCGCTAGCAAATGCAATACGGTATTGGTTGAACCACCCATGGCAACATCTAGGCTCATGGCATTTTCAAACGCTTGCATGGTAGCGATATTGCGCGGCAGTACGCTGTAATCGTCCTGCTCATAATGGCGTTTTGCTAAATCGACAATCACACGGCCAGCTTGTAAAAATAGCTGTTTACGTGCGCCGTGTGTGGCCAAAGTTGAACCGTTTCCTGGCAGGCTTAAACCTAACGCTTCAGTTAAACAGTTCATGGAATTTGCAGTAAACATGCCGGAACAGCTACCGCAAGTTGGGCAGGCAGAGCGTTCGATTGCGTCTGATTTTGCATCGGACACTTTACTATCCGCCGCCGCCACCATCGCATCCACCAGATCTAATTTCAACATCTCACCTTGCCAATTCACCTTGCCAGCTTCCATCGGCCCGCCAGACACAAATATGACGGGTATATTCAAGCGCAATGCCGCCATTAACATGCCAGGGGTAATTTTGTCGCAGTTAGAAATACACACCAGCGCATCGGCACAATGGGCGTTTACCATATATTCCACGCTGTCAGCGATTAAATCGCGCGAAGGCAAGCTATACAGCATGCCACCATGGCCCATGGCAATACCATCATCCACCGCAATGGTATTAAATTCCTTAGCCACGCCGCCCGCGCGTTCAATCTCACGCGCCACTAACTGGCCCAAATCTTTTAAATGCACATGACCTGGCACAAATTGCGTAAATGAATTGGAAATAGCGATAATTGGCTTATCAAAATCGCCATCCTTCATACCCGTAGCACGCCATAAAGCACGCGCGCCAGCCATATTACGGCCGTGGGTGGTAGTACGTGAACGATAAACTGGCATGATAAAATCCTAAAATTAATGCTTAATACTCTATTTTAGCTGATGCATCGGCTAGAGTAAGCAGGTTTTTATACTTAATGCTTAAATTAAGCACAATTAAGCATATTTTTGTAAATGCAGCAAAAGCTACTCAAAAATGAATTGGTTTTCTAAACAAATAACCTTATCCAATAATGCAACCCTAACTTTAAACAAACAGCCATGTGCTTGCGCTTCTAAGCCTTCAGGGATAATTTCTTTACTTAAACTGATTGCCATGCCAACGACTGCTTTCAGCAATTTTTCATCCCGTAATTTCCAGCCTATTAATGCCTCCATCCCAACCGTTTTAGCCGTGCCTAAATGCACCAGTGGTTGATAGTGTAAATAAAATCCTTTCTTTCAATCGCGCGCATGTCAGTTTGCAATTCAAAACATTTGGACATCAATTGATTCAGCTTGTTGCAAGGGCTAACTCCGTGTGTTCTCAAGGCTTTTATTTGCACAAGCGATACTTGCATCAAGCGCATAATATAGGGACACAGTCGGGACAATATCAAAAATAGCATTCAGCTAGGCAATAAAATCTGCTAAAAGCGTGGCACTAAAGGGTAAACTATTTGCTTGGCCATTAGCAGGGGGTTTCTGAACCTTGCATCAAGCGCTTGATTTCCCTTGTCGGCTTTTATTTTTTGTATCAACTTTAAAAAAATTTAAATTTACATAATCCGCAAATTACTTACTTAACTGCTGAAAAGCACCCAAAAAATTATGATGATATTCACACACCCCACATTCGATCCTGTCGCCTTGCATTTCACCGATAGTTTTGGCATTCATTGGTACGGCTTGATGTACTTAATTGGGTTTTTAGCATTTTTAGGTTTAGGTCGTTACCAAGTCAAACACAAACCTTGGTTTAACTGGACCAATCAAATGATTGATGACGCTTTATTTTATGGTGCATTGGGCGTTATTTTAGGTGGCAGAATCGGCTATGTATTGTTCTATCAATTTTCTAGCTTTATCGAACATCCTTTGGATATTTTTAAAATATGGCAAGGCGGCATGAGCTTTCATGGTGGCTTTTTAGGCGTATTGGTCGCTATGTTTTTTTTCACGCGAAAATACCCACAACCGTGGCTGAAAATAATGGACTTTGTTGCGCCGCTGGTGCCGATTGGCTTGGGCGCTGGACGTATGGGCAATTTCATTAATGGCGAGCTGTGGGGTCGCCAAACGCATGCTAATTTCGGCATGATTTTTCCGCAAGTGGATATGCTGGCACGCCATCCTTCTCAGCTTTATGAATTTGCTTTGGAAGGCGTGGCTTTGTTTTGTATTTTATGGTGGTTTTCCCGCAAACAACGTCCGATTGG
>JAZKEJ010000135.1:0-3811 GCA_040387095.1 Pseudomonadota bacterium
TGCCTAAACCAATGTTTGGCGATAACGGTTCTGGTATGCACGTTCACCAATCTGTCTGGAAAAATGGCAAAAACTTGTTCGCAGGTGACGGCTATGCGGGGTTAAGTGATTTTGCTTTGTACTACATCGGCGGCATCATCAAACATGCGCGCGCATTAAACGCGATAACTAACCCGGGTACTAACTCATACAAACGTTTAGTGCCGCATTACGAAGCACCGGTAAAATTAGCTTACTCTGCAAAAAACCGTTCTGCTGCGATTCGTATTCCATTTGTGCATTCTGATAAAGCACGCCGTGTTGAAGCGCGTTTCCCAGATCCAATCGCTAACCCATACTTGGCATTCTCAGCATTGTTAATGGCTGGTTTAGATGGCGTGCAAAACAAGATTCACCCGGGCGAGCCAGCATCAAAAGACTTGTACCATCTTCCTCCAGAAGAAGATGCATTGATCCCAACTGTATGTTCTTCATTGGAGCAAGCCTTGGAGTATTTGGATAAAGACCGTGAATTCTTAACGCGTGGCGGTGTATTCTCTGAGGACTGGATTGACTCTTACATTGCATTGAAAATGGAAGAAGTGACTAAGTTACGTCAAACGCCACATCCTGTTGAGTTTGGTTTGTACTATAGCTGCTAAGACTTCATAAATAAGACTTAACCAGTTATATGCACTAAAAAAGGGCAGCGCAAGCTGCCTTTTTTAATTTTAAACATCTACATCGCACAGGCGCATTAGATTTTACAAAAAACGCCGTCAACCTTAATCATCAACAGCTCGTTGCTAACTGTAACAGTCTCATCTAAACTATTGCTATGAATAAACAATTATCATCTTTAAGCATTATTTTATTTGCTTTAATCATCCCTAATTTAGTGCACGCTGAAATATATAAACACGTAGATTCTGAAGGTCGCGTTACCTATTCAAATGTAAAGATCAAGGGTGCAAAAAAATTAGAATTAGAACCAGCAGATACTAATTTTGGAGGTGATAACAGCGCAGCCAGCCGTAAGATAAAACGCGTTCCGCAGTCAAAAACAGCGACGCCTTCAAACTTTCCAAGAGTAGATGCTGACACGCAGAATCTGCGTGACAATAAGCGTAAAAATATTTTGCAATCTGAACTTGAAGCCGAGAAACTAGCATTAGCCAATGCAAAGTTAGCCTATATCGAAGGCGAATCTAAACCAGAAGTATATAGAGCGGCTAATGGTAAAACCTTTCGTAATGTTGCAAAATTTGAAGAAAAAATGAAGGGCTTGCAAGCTGACATTGATGTGCATCAACGCAATATTGAATTACTTACCAAAGAAATTAATGCGCTTAACTAATTTTTATTAGTCCCATAAAGCTGGCTTAGCTCTTGCTTATATACAAGCAACTATTTAATTGCTGTATATTTAAGTCATGGTTCAAAACATTCCTTCAGGATTTTCTGGTTTAGAGCATCTTGCCACGGCAGTGATACTGCTTAACCAATCGCACCAAGTCGTTTACGCCAACCCCAGCACTGAAACGCTGTTTGCTTTAAGTGCAACGCAAATATCTGGCAGTCATATTTCTGAAGTTTTTTTAAATTGCGAAATTTTGCAATTAGCGATTGATAATGCGGTAAGAAACGATAGCCCATATCGCGAACATGAGTTTGCTATTACTACCATACGTCAACAATCTTTTGCAGTCACCTGCACGGTAACGCCTATTGAAATGAACAAAGCCAGCTTGTTGTTAGAGTTCCAGCAAATGGACCAACAACTACGTATTGCGCGAGAAGAGCGCATGCTGATTCAACAACAAGCGAATTCTGAATTGTTACGTAATTTAGCACATGAAATCCGCAACCCATTAGGCGGCCTGCGAGGTGCAGCGCAGCTACTAGAGCATGAGCTACCAAACCCAAGCTTGCGTGAATATACACAAGTAATTATTAAAGAGGCCGATAGACTGCAAAGCCTTATGGATAGACTACTTGTGCCACATCGCGTGCCTAAGTATGAACCAACCAATATCCATGAAGTGCTGGAACGCGTACGCAGTTTGCTTTTAGCAGAATCACCCAATAATATTAAAGTCCGTCGCGATTACGATACCAGCCTGCCCGATTTAATTGGTGACCGTGAAAAGTTAATTCAAACGGTGCTTAATATTGCGCGCAATGCGGTGCAAGCCATGCAATCAAATGGCACAGCCAACGCCGAAGTGATTTTAAGAACGCGGGCAGAACGCCAAGTGACACTCGCCAAAAAACGCTACCGCGTAGCGATTAAGCTGCAAATTATTGATAATGGGCCAGGTATTCCTGTGGATATTCGCGATAGGATTTTTTATCCATTAGTCACTGGGCGCGAAGGTGGTAGCGGCTTAGGCCTCGCATTAGCGCAAACTTTTGTAACACAGCATCACGGCATGATAGATTGTGAAAGCCAGGCCGGAAATACCTGCTTTACCATATTATTACCAGTTGAAACGTCGGCAATAAAACATGCCAATTTTGTGCAGTAAAAATCGATTGATTCGACTTAACAAGAAAATAAGTATAATAAATTTGATGAGAAAAATATGAAGCCAATTTGGATTTTAGATGATGATAAATCGATTCGCTGGGTGTTCGAAAAAGCCTTAGCGCGCACAGATTTAGAGTTCAAAACTTTTTCCTCTGTTGCCGAAGCACTAAATGCTTTGAACCGCGAGCAACCGCAAGTTGTGGTCAGCGATATTCGCATGCCAAACGGCTCTGGGCTGGATTTTTTGACGGAAATCAAACAGCGTTTTCCCGATATTCCTGTGATTATCATGACAGCTTATTCTGATTTAGAAAGTGCTGTCGCTGCTTTTCAAGGCGGTGCTTTTGAATATCTGGCCAAGCCTTTTGATGTGGACCAAGCTATTGATGTGATTAAGCGCGCAGTAGAAGAAAGCATGCGCCAAGCAGTTGAAACGGTGGTTTTAGAAGAAACGCCAGAAATCATCGGTCAAGCAGCTGCTATGCAGGAAGTTTTTCGCGCTATTGGCAGGTTAAGTCGCTCGCACGCAACCGTATTAATTAACGGTGAATCAGGCAGTGGTAAAGAACTAGTCGCAAGCGCGCTGCACAAACACAGCCCGCGCGCAGAAAAACCATTTATCGCGATTAATACCGCGGCCATTCCAAAAGATTTATTAGAGTCCGAATTATTTGGTCACGAACGTGGCGCATTTACAGGTGCCGCAGCCGCACGCCGTGGACGTTTTGAGCAGGCGGATAACGGCACTTTGTTTCTTGATGAGATTGGCGATATGCCCGCCGATTTGCAAACTCGACTTTTGCGCGTGTTAAGTGATGGTCAATTTTATCGCGTGGGTGGCCATCAGCCGCTTAAAGTGAATGTGCGCGTGATTGCTGCTACTCACCAGGATTTAGAAGAACGCGTAAAATTAGGCTTGTTTCGCGAAGACTTATTTCACCGTTTAAATGTGATTCGTTTGCGCCTGCCGCCACTGCGCGAACGCCGCGAAGATATACCGCATTTAACCAAACATTTTTTAGCACAAAGCGCGATTCAACTGGGTGTAGAACCTAAACAACTTTCAGCCGCCGCGCTGCGCTATTTAACCGCTGTTAATTGGAGCGGCAATGTTCGTCAACTAGAAAATGTATGCCATTGGCTAACGGTAATGGCACCGGGCCAAAGTGTAGATGTAGTCGATTTACCGCCAGAGCTAAAAGAAGACACCCGCAAAACTATTAGCGCAAGTTCTTGGCAAGAAGCTCTGGCGCAAGAGGTTTCTGATGCATTGAATCGCGGCGAGCAAAATGTATTAGAAGC
>JAZKEJ010000136.1:0-6853 GCA_040387095.1 Pseudomonadota bacterium
AGCGTTTTACAATAACGCGATCGTGTAATGGACGAATTTTCATTCAATTTCTCCTGATGAGTGATATTTTGTTTAGTATCAATAAAGTTGATAAAATTGCTAGGCAATACGATATTTTAGCACTCGCATACCCTGATTGCTAATATTGAGGTTAAGTTTGTTTTTTCAAGCATTTTTATTCGTGTCTTTGAATAAAATTTTAGAAAGTTTATTTTGTCATCACAACACGCAGCAGAAGCTGCCATACAGCAAATCAATCTGGGTTATAACGTAGAACAGGACAGGCTGCTTTTTCGTGTCGGCTTAAGCGACAATACCGAGCTATTGGTTTGGTTAACAAATCGCATTACGCATATGATGTGGTCGTTGTTAACCGGTGAAGCGCACTTGCCAACTGCTCATTCAATCCAAACCGAAACGCCGCCAGAGCAAGCGGTGGAACAATTTAAGCAAGAAGCGCAAGCGATAGATGCATTGCAGAAAATGGATTTTAAAACTGAATATCAACCTAGGCCAGAAGTGCGTAATGATGGAGCGATGCTGGCAGTAAACGTATTATTAATCGCGCAGGAAAATAAACCATCTTCATTAGAGATGCCTTGTTTAGAAGGTATCACTGTGCGCATCAATTTAAATCAGGAACTGACCTTAGCTATTTGCAATATGCTGCAATTGGCTTGTAAAGAGGCGGGCTGGGCGGTTGGTCAATCGGCATCCAGTCAGGCATCCATACAAACCTTGCCACAGGCTGATGGTAAAAAGGTGTTGCATTGATGGAATACACCAAATTAGGTCAAACCGATTTAACTGTATCCAAAGTTTGTTTAGGGACAATGACTTATGGCGATCAGAACACGCAGGCAGAAGCCCATGAGCAATTGGATTATGCCGTTGCACAAGGTATTAACTTTATCGATACCGCTGAAATGTATCCCGTTCCGCCAAAGGCTGAAACATATACGCGAACAGAAACTATTGTCGGTAATTGGCTTAAAAATCAGCCACGTGAAAAAATTATTCTGGGCGGAAAAGTGGCCGGGCCAAGGCGTGGTATGCACTGGATTCGCGGCGGACCGCCTTCGTTAGACCGGGCCAATATCCGTGCTGCAATTGAGGGTTCGCTAAAACGTTTGCAAACCGATTATATTGATGTGTACCAATTGCATTGGCCAGAGCGTAATGTGCCGATGTTTGGGCAATACTTGTTTGATCCTGCCAATGAGTTTGAATTGGGTACTTATTTACAAGGTGCACAAAAACAATGGGTATCGATTCATAATCAGCTGGAAACGTTGGCTGAATTGATTCAGGAAGGCAAAGTTCGCACGATTGGTTTATCTAATGAGCAGCCGTGGGGCGTGATGGAATTTGTGCGTATTGCCAAGGAATACGATTTACCGCACATTGCCAGCGTACAAAATTGCTATAATCTCATCAATCGTGGAATGGAATTCGGCATGTCTGAAGTGCTGTTTCGCGAGAATGTGAGTTTGCTGGCTTATTCGCCATTGGCTTTTGGGCATTTAACCGGCAAATACATTGATGACCCATCTGCAAAAGGCCGTGTGACGCAGTTTTTAGGCTATGCACAGCGTTACAAAAAGCCGAATGTGCCAATCGCCAGTGCTGTTTACACGCAGCTTGCGCGTGACAATGGCATAACACCAACACAGATGGCGCTTTCTTTTGTTTATCACCGCTGGTTTGTCAGCAGCACGATTATTGGCGCGACATCAATGGCGCAGTTAAAAGAAAATATTGATGCGTGGCAATGCAAATTATCAGAACAAGTGTTGAGCGAGATTGAAATGCTGCATTTGAAGTATATGAACCCAGCACCTTAAAGTTGCTGTTAATTAGGAAACACATGAACCAACAACTCATTCAGCCGCTTAAATTAGAATGGACATTTAAATGGGTAATAGCTTTATTTGGATTTTACTGTGCAGCGATTCCATTGCAAGCAAAAGAGTTTTTAACTGTAGAACAAGCATTAACTAAGTGTAAAGAGACTTATCCATCGCAGTTTCAAGCCAAGAAAAGACTGGCTTGCTTTGATAGTATTAGCACGCCAACCATTGAAATAGATGCTGCAAACTCAGAAGTTAACCAATTAAATGAAGCAAAAATTGAGCTTGCGCCAGAAAAAATTGCAGCCGAGAAAATTGCAGCCGAGAAAATTGTCACCAAAGATTCTACAAATGAATCTGTAACTGAAAAACCAGTCATCATTGCCGTCAAAAAAACCAATGCGGATTTATCGTATTTGGAGAGAAAGTGGCGCTTAACTTCCGAAGGCGACTGGGATATTACTGATATTGAAACGTATCGACCAAATTATTTATTAATTTCGCACAGTGATCACACCAACGATACTCCACAAAGTCCTGGTCGAATCAATACAGAAAATCGCAACTTAGACGCGCAAGATTTGAAATTTCAGATCAGTTTAAAATCGGAGTTGTACAACAATATTCCGCTGATTCGCGATTTGCCTTATGTGACCAGCTCCAGACTTTGGGGAGCTTATACGCAGAAATCGTATTGGCAGGTTTTTGATGCGGATGCTTCCAGACCGCTACGCGAAAATAATTATGAGCCAGAAATCATTCTATCTTTAGGTGTTAATAATGAGGTAGATGGCGTTAAAAAAGATTACATTCCGCGAATGCTTAATCTTGGTTTGGTGCATCAATCCAACGGGCGCGCAAATCCGACTTCTAGAAGTTGGAACCGACTTTATTTGGAAGGTGGCTGGGAATTAACCGACCGCTTGTCATTGATGGTGCGACCATGGTGGCGACTTCCAGAAGCGAGTGACAAAGATGATAACCCGGATATCGAGAAATTTATGGGTTATGGCGATGTGACTTTGCGCTACGAAACGCCTTCGCGTGCATCTGCGGTGTCGATTTTAATGCGTAACAATTTGCGTAGCGATAATAAAGGTTTTGCGCAAATTGATTTGCAACAACGCGTATTTAATAACCCTTATATCAAATTGCACATGATGCTTTCTAGCGGTTATGGCGAAACCTTGCTTGATTACAATCACTCGCAAACCACACTTGGTTTTGGAATCTCGCTGGGCGAATAATTGCTTAAATTATTAAGGCTGTTTATAGGGTTAAAGTTCATAAAATTGCACATACGCTTGCATAATCGCATGCATAAATTATCGGCTTTTGATGTTTAAAAATGACGTCTAATCAAACCTTACTTAATCGCAGTTTGCAATCTGTATGGCACCCATGCACGCAGATGAAACAGCATGAACACTTTCCCCTGATCCCGATTCAGCGTGGCGAAGGTGTTTGGCTTTACGATATGGATGGCAAGCAATATTTAGATGCCGTGAGTAGCTGGTGGGTGAATTTGTTTGGGCACAACAACCCGCGTATTAAAGATGCGATTAAGCAGCAACTGGATACGCTTGAGCATGTGATGCTGGCAGGTTTTACGCATCAGCCTGTGGTTGAATTATCTGAAAAATTGGCCAAGCTAACCGGTTTAGGCCATGCGTTTTATGCCAGCGATGGGGCGAGCGCGACTGAAATTGCGCTTAAAATGAGTTTTCATTATTGGCGCAACCGCGCTCAGCACAGCAAAACTAAATTTATCAGCCTGCAAAATAGTTATCACGGTGAAACGCTAGGCGCGCTGGGCGTAACAGATGTGGCGATTTTTAAAGATACCTATGCGCCGCTATTGATGCAATCGGCGCAAATGCCCAGCCCAGATTTTAGATTGGCCGAGGTTGGTGAAAGTGCAGAAGATTTTGCTTTGCGCTGTGCAGATAAATTAGCGCATTACATTAGTCAGCATCACCACGAATTAGCTGCTTTTATCGTTGAGCCTTTGGTGCAGTGCGCCGCAGGCATGGGCATGTATCATCCTGTTTATTTGCGTCGTGCGCGTGAGATTTGCGATCAATATCAAGTGCATCTCATCGCAGATGAAATTGCAGTCGGTTTTGGGCGTACAGGAAAAATGTTTGCTTGCGAACATGCGACAGAAATAAACGGTCAGTTGATTGACATTAAAACAGAAGTGAACGATCAGTCGACGACAAATAAAAAATTTAAGCCTGACTTTATCTGTTTATCTAAAGGCATTACAGGTGGATATTTACCCTTGTCAGCAGTGTTAACTACGGACGAAATCTATTCAGCTTTCTATGTTGACAGCAGCGCAAAAGGTTTTTTGCACAGCCATAGCTACACAGGCAATCCGCTGGCATGTAGCGCAGCTTTGGCAACATTGACCATTTTTGAAACAGATAACGTGCTGGAAAAAAATCAGGAAAAATCCGCTTATTTAATTGCAAAAATGCAAGCATTTACGCAGTTGCCGATTGAGCATCTGCGGCATATAGGCATGATTGCGGCGTTTGACGTAAAAAGCAAAAATATTAATTTTGCACGCGATTGTTATATAGCCGCTCTAAAAAGTGGCTTATTGATTCGCCCAATCGGCAACACCGTATATTTTATGCCGCCCTATACCATTTCAGAACCTGAAATCGATTTTATGCTGAATACAGCACTGCAAAGCGTGCAGTCTGCCATATGAAAAAGCGATACGGCACAGCAAATATTTATATGAAAATTGTCGCTAGCTTATGTGTTTATCTGTTGAGCTATCCCGCGCATGCAGAATTACCTGCCAGCGTAGCCTATGCATTAAAACAATCTGGCATTCCTCAAACAAGCGTTGGAATTTATGTACAAGAGGTAGATGAAACCCAGCCAATCATCGCGCACAATGCTGAAACCAGTATGAATCCTGCCAGTGTGATGAAGCTTATTACCACAAATGCAGCATTGGATTTATTAACACCCGCTTATCGCTGGAAAACCGAAATTTATCGCGATGGCGATCTGCTCAATGGCGTTTTGCACGGCAATCTGATTATTAAAGGTTACGGCGACCCAAGTTTTAAAGCACAGGATTTTTGGCGATTGCTGATGGCTTTACAACAGGCGGGTATTAATGAAATCAAAGGTGATTTGATTATTGATAAAACTATTTTTGCTAAAAATATGCTTAATCAGCCGCCTTTTGATGAAGAGATCTGGCGCGCTTATAACGCAAAATCCAGCGCTTTTTTGGTGGATGGACGTCACACCAGTTTTAAGTTCAGCGCGACAGATGCTGGCGTAAATATCAGCCAGGAATTTGAGTTAAATGAAGTGGAAATCGTCAACAAAATGCTGTTAAGCCAAACCGCTTGCGGCGACTGGCGCAACCGTTTTAGCTATATCGTCAAGCCTCAGCCGAAGGGTGTAAGCGTGACATTTGAAGGTGTATTTTCACCTGATTGCGGTGAACGTTATTTAGAGTTAAGCATTTTAAATGACGAACAATATGCGTTTTTTAGCTTTAAAAAACTGTGGCGAGAATTGGGAGGTATTTTTAATGGTAATTTAAAAATTGAACAGCTGCCCGATACGTCGACAAAAGTGATTGAACAAGTTTCTGAGCCACTCGCCTATGTGATACGCGATATGAACAAGTGGAGCAACAACCTTACCGCGCGGCAGTTATTATTAACTCTAGCTGCCGAAAAACTTGGTTTGCCTGCCACAGAAGCCAAAGGAGCAATCGCTGTTCAACGCTGGTTGCAATCTAAAAATATAGATGCAAAGGAGCTGGTTATTGAAAATGGCTCAGGATTATCGCGAATTGAACGTGTAAGCAGTCAGCATCTGGGGCAAATATTAGTCAGCGCTTACCATAGCCCTGTGATGCCAGAACTAATAGCTTCGTTACCGATATTGGGTTTAGATGGTACAGCGCAAAAGCGCTTAAAAAATAATGAAGCGCAAGCCCGTGTACATTTAAAAACTGGCTCGTTAGATAGTGTTAGTGCGGTGGCCGGTTATGTGTTAAATAAGCAAAATAAGCGCTATGTATTAGTGATGATGGTCAACCATTCAAATGCCGCAGCAAGTAGAGTAGTACAAGATGTATTGATAGAATATATTTATAGTAAAGCCATGTAAATCAATAAGTTATTCAATATTATTAATAATGATTATTAATAACTACACCCATTTGGGATATTGTGCCGAATTTAGGTTAGGTATATTTTTATCAAACTAAGTCATACATCCTAGTTTTAATTAGAGATTAATATTTTACTGTATTAGTAACCGTATGATTTTTAATGAATTATTGCTATTTTTATTTTTCACTTTTTACTATTGGGAGGTAAATCATGTTAAGAAATCTTTTTAAGCAATTGGTTATTTTACCGTTTGTTCTAGTATCCGCTGTGGCGTCAGCTCAGACCTTTACATTTGATAACATTACAAACAACAGTGCAGTAGATTTAGGTAATCAGCTAACAGTGGATATTACGGATGGGGGCATGGGATCCGTTTTATTTGACTTTAGTAATAACGTGGGCATCGGGTCAAATGTCGCAGAAATCTATTTTGATGCGGGTGGCTTTTTAGCAAGCTTAAATATACAGAGTCAAAGCGCTGGTGTTACTTTTGCTTCTGGTTTAACGCCACCAGACCTTTCACCTCCAAATCCTCCTGGTATAAATCCATTTACTACAGATTTCGGGTTTGATATCGGTAATAATAACACAGGCGGTCTAAATGAGTCTGCAGATTCACTCGTATTGAATGGTGTTTTGAGCGGCGTGCTTACTTATCTTGATCTTATTAATGCAATCAATAGCGATAACTTCGAGATTGCTTTGCATGTACGTTCGATTGAAGGTGCTGGAGCGAGTGATAGTGATTCTTATCTTTTAAATGGCCCTAGTGAAATACCTGTGCCAGCAGCAGGTTGGTTATTCGGTACAGCTTTAATAGGATTAATGGGATTACGCCGTAGA
>JAZKEJ010000137.1:0-12999 GCA_040387095.1 Pseudomonadota bacterium
TGACGCAAGCAATTATGCTTGAGCCTGAATATGCACAAGCGCAGAAAAATTTGGCGTTAGTTGCTAAAAACCTGCCTGCAGAAAACCTGCCTGCAGAAGATTTAACCAAGAGCAATGTAAGCACAATAAGTCAACCAAGCGCTGAGTCTAATGGATTTGCGATCAACAACGATGTAGAGCCTAGTAAGGCTTTACCTCCAAGTATTGAATCAAAAATTGTTGATGACAATATCATTGTGCCAGAAACAAAATCAGAAACAAAAATGATTCAAACGGCCAGCAGCGTCTATGAACTTAGCACTGAGCCGCAAACGACCGTTGTTGCAAAAACCGAGGCTACAGATATTGCCTCGCACAGCAGCAAGGCAAATTTAGCTGCTGACAAACCTAAAAATATTGTAGCCGTAATCTCTGGTGGCATTAGTTTTAAGCATGCTCCAGTAATAAGCAAATTATTTGATTTGGCCAACAATAGTGTCGCGAACTTTAATATAAGTGATACCAGCAAATTTGTTGAAATTATTAATGGCAACGGTATTAAAGGTATCGCAAAAGCAGTCGCAAGCAAATTTGAATCATCTGGCAATGTGCAATTAAAAGTGGCTGACGCTAAACGTTTCAACCAAATGAAGACGCATATTCAATACAAATCAGGCCACCGCGAAGATGCGGTGAATCTGAACCATAACTTACTTAATAAACCCTATTTAGTTAGAAACGACAATTTACCCAATGATGTTGCCTTACGCTTAGTATTGGGTAGAGATTTAATCCAAGGTGCGAGTTTGTCTGCAATGATGGAAATGGAAGAGGATAAAGAAAGCGATTTAGCTTCTTAGATAGCAAACCAATTATCAGTGGATAGTCTATTTAACATAATATACATTATACGAAGTGACTTAATATGAATAAAGGCTACAAATATGTAGCCTTTATTCATTTATAACGATTAACTAGCGATTGTTAAAAAATGCAATATTCATTACGCGGTCATTTACAAAGGTAATTTCTGTTTCTTTGTATGTGCGTTTTTTATCATATGTCACATTGTTGTTGTAGTACCACATTTCCACTTTTACTGGCTTTTGCCCTTTTTGACCATCTACATTTTTCCCAATTACGGAACCAGCATTGGTAGGTTTTACAGCGAGTTGTTTTTTGACAGGCGTCCCTAGTTTCGCAACTACTAATTTTTTCGATTTACCACTGAAGGTATCTAAAAATTCATTTTCAGTATAAGTTTTACCGGCCGCGCTAACAATGCCAGCAAGGCCAATTGTTACTATGCCGGCTAATAATACGATTAAAGATTTAAAGTTATTTTGTGTCATTAGTTATTCCTAATTTCGGTTTAAGGTGTTTACAAGCCATTTATATCAACGCTATGCCGTGTTAAATGTTGACGAATCTAGTTAAATATTAATTTTAAACCATCGTAGCCAGCAAAGGTATTTTCAGGTAGCTTGCTCATTAAGGATTCGTATTCTAAATCATGCGTCATATGAATCATATAACTTTGTTGTGCGTTTATACGACTGATGTAATCAAGACTTTGTTCAAAATTTATATGTGTTGGATGTGAAGTTTCGCGCAAACAGTCTATTAATAGAATATCCAGGCCTTTTAATAGCTTTAAGGATGATTCTGGAATCTCAGAAACATCGGTCAAATAAGCTAAGTTGCCAATTCGATAGCCGAAAATGTGGCTTTTACCATGCAAAATTGCAATTGGGATAATGGTTGTATTGAATAATTGAAAAGGTTGATGGACAACTTCAGTACGCAATACCGGCAAATCCCAAAAACTGCATGGTTCGCGCATGGTATAGCCAAATTTGGCCTTAATATGCGCTACCGAATCTTCATTTGCATATAACGGTATTTGCATTCGCTGAATCTGACAAAAGGCACGTAAGTCATCAATACCGTGTAAATGATCAGCATGCGTATGTGTATATAAAACCGCGTCTACACGCTTAATATTTTCACGCAACGATTGATTTCGTAAATCAGGTCCTGTATCAATTAGAATATTTTCGCCTGTTTCTAATGTAATTAGGCTTGAACAGCGCGTACGTTTATTGCGTGGATTGGTCGATTGGCAGGTAGCACAATTGCAACCAACAACGGGAGTGCCAGCACTAGAACCAACGCCTAATAAGGTAATCTGCATGTTTAGTTAACTTGTTTTGCGCACTTAAATAATTTGAAAAAGTTTTCTGTGGTTGCTCGCATCACTTCGTCCAAACTAATGCCTCGCAAATTAGCGATTTCTTGTGCGACATATCTCACGTAAGCCGGCTGATTCATTTTGCCGCGAAAAGGAATTGGCGCCAAATAAGGCGAGTCAGTCTCTACTAATATTTTGTTAAGCGGAATAGCTTGTGCAACCTCTTTTAATTGCACTGCGTTTTTAAAGGTTACAATCCCTGAAAATGAAATATAAAAACCCATTTCAATCGCGGCCAGGGCAACTTCCAGGCTTTCTGTAAAACAATGCATCACGCCGCCCACCCTGCTCGCGCCCTCTTCACGCATGATACGTAAAGTGTCTTCAGCTGCACTTCTGGTGTGAATAATCAAAGGCTTTTTGGCTAATATGGCGGCTTGAATATGTGTGCGGAAGCGTTTGCGCTGCCACTCTAAATCACCGGTTAATCTAAAATAGTCTAAGCCTGTTTCGCCTATTGCCACTATTTTGGCGTGTTTTGCTAAGTTCACTAATTCATCTACGCTAGGTTCTTCAATATCTTCATAGTCCGGATGAACGCCAACGGACGCATAAAAATTATCAAACTGTTTAGCCAGGTTTAATACTTCAGGAAATTTATCTAAGGTGACGGATACACACAACGCATGCCCCACATGCGCATCTATCATTGATTGTCTGATTGCATCAATATTTTCGACTAATTCAGGGAAATTTAGATGGCAATGCGAATCAACTAACATAAATTGAACCTAGAAAATGGTTGGCTTAAAGCCGAAATGATTACTGAGTTTGTACAATCATTACATGGTGTGTGTGGCACGATTAGATTTTAAAGTGCCGCCTAATATCGCTTCAATTTTATTTTTTACTTCCAAACCGCCATCATTCTCACTAAATTGCACACCAATCCCTTGCGGTCGATTGGCTGAAGCTGTTGGTGTTGCCCATACCACTTTCCCAACAACTTTTAGTTTGACAGGGTCATCTACTAAACTTAATAGCATGAACACTTCTTCACCAATTTTAAAGTTTTTATTGGTAGGAATAAACAACCCGCCACCTTTAATGTACGGCATGTAAGCCGCATATAAAGCCGATTTTTCTTTAATGGCCAGCGATAATACGCCCGGTTTATTAATTGATTGATCAGTAGTTGGATTTATATTCGCTTGCGTACTCATATCGTTTTAAGTCATTAACCTATTATATTTAATTTAAAATTAACTGAATATTTTGGTGTAGTGTAAAAGCATGTTTTCAAGCTGCATTTCATTACTAAGCGGATGTGTTGCCGTTTTTTTTGCATCGACCAGTTTTTGCTGGAAACTCATCAATACGTTTAAGTTTACGCTTTTGCACAAAGCTTGCAAAGCGTTAATGTGCCGCACATGGTACCTGGATTTGCCTGTGAGCTTATATGACATCAAGTCAAAAACCCATTTCTGTAAAGTATCAATCGCCTGCTCCATCCCAAGCGCTAGAAATGCAGGTGCACTGGCAAAAGGTTGTAATTTTGAACCCAATGTTAACTGATTGATCAGGTTAATCATTGCATCATTGTTTTCTGATGTTTGCAGGGCAGTTAAAGGCGCGCCGCCAGCATAGCTTAATAAAGTTTCTGCATTGCTAACACCTTTTTGATCTAGCCAGCTTAGCGCCTCGTCATTGCTTGGTAAAGGCATGTCGATTATTTGGCAACGGCTCATAATTGTCACCAATAAACGCTGTGGTTGGCTTGTCACCAGCAAAAATAATGTGTTGATTGGCGGCTCTTCGAGCATTTTTAGTAAAGCATTTGCAGATGCTTTATTTAACGTCTCGGCTGGCGATATTAAAATGACACGATGATGATTAACTTGGTGAGAAGATAAACTTAAATAATCAACGAGCTGGCGAATCTGCTCAACTGAAATCTGACTTTTTTTTGTCACTTTTTTCTTAGAGGCATTTTCACTCGTGTCTACATCTTCTGGGCTAATGAGGCGAAAATCCGGGTGATGCGCCTCTTTAAACCAATTGCAACCCGCGCAAACATTGCAAGCATGAGTATCTATGGGAGAACGACATAAAAGACTACGAGACAGCTCAATCGCGAAATCATGTTTACCTGTGCCCGCATTGCCGCGCAATATCAAGGCATGCGGCAAACTGGTGCGCTGCTGCATAATATGCTGCCATTGTTTTTGTTGCCAATTATACATAGTTAATTAAAATCATAATGTTGAAATAATTTCTTTAACTATTACATTAACTTTTTCAATGGATTGATTGGCATCAATAATATGGAATCTATCGGGATTTTCAGCGGCTCTTTGTAAATAAGTTTGGCGTAATTTTTCAAAAAAGTGTGCATTCTCACGTTCAAATTTATCTGGCTCGCGCGCATTAATCAGGCGTTTTAGGCTGATTTCAACTGGCACATCAAATAACAATGTCGCATCTGGCTGCAAATCACCCTGCACCCAAGTTTCGAGTTGCGCTACTTTACTTGGCAAAACCCCTTTTGCGCCACATTGGTAAGCATAAGTGGCATCGGTGAACCGATCAGATAACACATAAGCGCCGCGCGCCAAAGCCGGTTCGATTAGATTGGCAATATGCTCTCGCCTTGCGGCAAACATCAGTAGCGTCTCAGTTTCAGCGTGCATTGGCTCATGCAGCAATAATGTACGTAATTGTTCACCAAGCGGCGTTCCGCCTGGCTCTCTAGTTGAAACCACTTCTAAACCACGCGCCTGTAACAGAGCGACTATGGTTGGTATATGCGTGCTTTTTCCTGCGCCGTCCATGCCTTCTAAGGTGATAAATTTAGCTTTTTTCAATTAATTGCTCATCTTTAATAATTTCAAGTATTCATATTATTTTTGATTAAGTTGGTACTTAACTACGGCGCGATTATGCTCTATTAACGAATTAGAAAATGCATGACTTCCATCGCCCTTACCCACAAAATAAAGTGCATTTGTCTTTTCAGGATGTAGTGCAGCTTCGATAGAAGCCAAACCAGGCATGGCAATTGGCGTAGGCGGTAAACCATATCGCGTGTAAGTGTTGTATGCAGTATCTTTTAACAAATCTTTACGGCGAATATTGCCATCGTAACGCGCGCCCATGCCATAAATAACCGTTGGATCAGTTTGTAAACGCATACCAATACGCAGGCGATTCAGAAAAACGCCGGCAATCATGGTGCGCTCAAAGGCTTTCCCTGTTTCTTTT
Organism: Pseudomonadota bacterium; assembly: GCA_040387095.1. GTDB lineage: Bacteria > Pseudomonadota > Gammaproteobacteria > Burkholderiales > Methylophilaceae > Methylotenera_A. The sequence goes on from JAZKEJ010000137.1 coordinate 5,432, forward strand.
TCAATAATAGAAGCCATAATTAAAGCATCGTAACTGTTTTTATAAGGCAAATTAGCGCCTTTATTTTGCCAAGCCTTATTTAATTTTGTCTGCATGCTGTCATAAGCACGTTTCAGAATCACGGTATCCGCCGTGCCTCTATCAAAATAAAAGGTATCTGGGAAAAACAAACCCTCTGCGTGCCTTTCACCTTTGCCTACAATTGCCATCACCTGAGCATCGGATAAATCTTGAATGGTATTTTTTACTGCATCATTTTGGGCTAATTTTTCGCGCATTTGCCTGAATGTTCTGCCTTCTATAAAAGTAATGCTGCCTTGTGTAGTTTTGCCATGATTCAGAGATAACAGCAATTGATAGGGCGTAATGTTTTTATTTAACGTGTAATTGCCAGCTTGTAAATAAGGCTCTTTTCTTAACACTTTGGCCAGCACAATAAATGGTAACGCGCTGGGCAAAACCTTTTGCTCAACCAATTGATTAGCAATACTTTTTAAGCCGCTTTTAGGTTTAATGTTAATTTCTTGTGCTTGCGGAATAAGCTTTAAAGAGCTTTTCGCATAATGCAACAACCAAGCGGCTGACAAGATGCTTGTCGCTAAACTGATCACTAGGATTAATTTTAATAGTCGCTTCATGCTTTCAAAACTTTTCTAATATCGGCTGCTAATGAAGACGGCAACCAGTGTTTTTGTTGTAGGTTTTTAACTTGGAATACGCCATATAAACTATTAGTAATAAATACTTCATCGGCTAAAAATAATTTTGCCAAGTCAAACGTTTCAATCTTCACAGTTAACCCAACTAAATGTGCCAAATCGATAATGCGTTGTCGGGTAATACCTGCAACGCCACATTTATCAATATTTGGTGTGATTAACATGCCGCCATGCCGCATAAAAATATTGGCAGAAGTGCATTCAATGACATGATTCTCGCTATCCAACATAATGCCGTCTGTCAGGCTTGGGTCGTTCCACTCCATTCGCGCCAGCACGTTTTCCAGCCGATTTAAGTGCTTAACTCCAGCCAATAAAGGTTGCGCAGCTAATGGCGTTTTACAAATATGTAAATCTACGCCTTCGCTAAAGTAACTGTCTGGGTAAACTGGTGGATCCGCTTTAATCAGTGCGCGCAAGGGGCTGGTAATGGCTGGTGGTGCGTAACCGCGCTCGCCCTCGCCCCTTGTTATAATAATTTTGACAACCGCGACTGAATTCTGAGCAACTTCTTGCAATGAAAATAATTGCTGTAAATCACTCATTAATAATTCAGCACTTGGGCAAACGATTTTAATTGCCGCGCAATCTGCAACCAGTTTTTGATAATGCTGCGGCCAGCATTCGGGCAAACCATTGCGTACCAGCATGGTGCGAAACACACCATCGCCGTAAGCGAAACCACGATCGAGTGGAGATATGGCGAAATCAAAACTGCCATTAATGATAAAGGTTTGTGCATGCGACATGATGCGCAATTAAACCATAGCTTGCGTCAATTAAAAAGCCTGCAGATGCTTAATTTGCAGGCTTTGGGGCAATACAGGCTTAATTAAAAAGCTTGTATTTATGAATATTTTTTAACTTTTAAACTGATATCTTCTGAAATACTAAACTGCCAAGCTATATTTTCTTGAAAACCAGACTACCATTAGTGCCGCCAAACCCAAAATTGTTTTTAAGCGCATAGCTTATTTTCATATCTCGCGCTGTATTGGCACAGTAATCTAAATCACAATCAGGATCTTGGTTAAAGATATTAATGGTAGGCGGTGAAATCTGATGATGAATCGCCAACACAGTAAATACTGATTCCAAACCACCGGCACCACCTAATAGATGGCCTGTCATGGATTTGGTTGAGTTCACCACAATTTTGCTCGCGTGGGCGCCAAATGTTGCTTTGATGGCATTTGTTTCGTTTGCATCACCCAACGGTGTTGAGGTACCGTGTGCATTTACATATTGCACTGCCGTTGCATCTATGCCTGCATTTTTAAGTGCATTATTCATGGAGCGACGTGGGCCATCCATATTTGGCGCAGTCATATGATATGCATCTGCGCTCATGCCGTAGCCTGAAAGTTCTGCATAAATACGTGCGCCTCGCGCTTTTGCATGCTCGTATTCTTCTAACACCATGACACCGGCGCCTTCGCCAATCACAAAGCCATCGCGGTCTTTATCCCAAGGACGGCTAGCTGTTGCTGGATCATCATTGCGGGTTGAAAGTGCGCGTGCAGCAGCAAAACCGCCAACCCCTAATTCTGTAATCGCTGCTTCAGCGCCGCCAGCCACCATTACGTCTGCGTCACCATATTCAATCATTCGTGCTGCATCGCCGATTGAATGCGTACCCGTGGTACAGGCAGTCACAATCGCGACATTAGGGCCTTTTAAGCCAAACATAATGCTTAAATTGCCAGAAATCATATTAATAATGGTGCCAGGGATAAAAAATGGTGAGATTTTGCGCATGCCACCTTCATCATAGAGATCATTGGTCGCTTCAATTAAGCCTAATCCACCAATCCCGGAACCGATTGAAACACCAATACGCTCGGCATTTTCTTCAGTCACTTCTAAGCCCGAATCCTTAAAAGCCTCAATACCTGCTACTAAGCCGTATTGGATAAAAATATCCATGCGCCGCGCTTCTTTAGCCGATAAATAATCTTCTACATTAAAGTTTTTAACTTCACCTGCAATTTGCGAAGAAAAAGCAGAAGGATCAAACTTGGTGATGCGGGTAATGCCAGATTGCCCTTTAACCAGATTTTCCCAAGCATTTGAAGTACCTATGCCAACAGGAGAAACAACGCCCAGACCGGTAACAACGACGCGACGTTTTTGGCTCATAGATTAAATCCCATGCTTAAAATTTTGTGACTAAAAGTCATTCTTTTGCGTGATTTTTTGAATACTCAACAAAAAATCAGCCCTCGAATAGTGAGGACTGATAAATTGTTGGGGTATATTGAATTTATTTGAGGTTGTTGTTGACGTAGTCAATCGCTTGTTGCACTGTCGTGATTTTTTCTGCTTCATCATCTGGAATTTCGCAGTCAAACTCTTCTTCAAGCGCCATTACAAGCTCAACAGTATCAAGTGAATCAGCACCTAAATCATCTACAAATGATGATGCATTTTTTACGTCAGCTTCGTTTGCGCCTAATTGTTCACAAACGATTTTTTTTACACGTTGTTCGATGTCAGACATCTAAATACCCCTTTGATTAAAAAATTAGCAACCTACATCAACATAGTTAGGCTAAGTGCGTATTCTAACAAAACTCTACAATAAAACAAAAATGCTTTTTAAATTAATGATGATTACTTTAGTAAAGCCAACTAAAAGCTAGCTAAGCCATATACATGCCACCATTCACATGAATGGTTTCACCAGTGATATAAGCCGCATTTGGCGAAGCTAAAAATGCTACCGTAGCAGCGATTTCTTTTACGTTACCCAAGCGCGCAAGCGGCACGCGCTCTAGCATCTTGGTTTTAATGGCTTCTGGCAACTCAGCGGTCATATCGGTTTCAATAAAACCAGGCGCTACACAGTTAACCGTAATATTGCGGCTACCCACTTCAGAAGCTAATGATTTAGTGAAACCACTCATACCCGCCTTTGCCGCGGCGTAATTGGTTTGCCCGGCATTGCCCATATGCCCTACTACGCTAGAAATGCTGATAATGCGGCCACTACGCGCTTTCATCATTGGACGCAAAACGGCTTGGCTCATGCGGAAAACCGATTTTAAATTGGTCGAAATCACTGCATCCCAATCTTCATCGCTCATACGCATTAATAAAGTATCTTTTGTGATGCCTGCGTTGTTAATCAAGATTGAAATATCGCCAAATTGTGTCGCGATTTCTTTTAATACGGATTCCACTTGTGCCGCGTCATTAACATCCAAAGCCATGCCAGTGCCAATAATGCCTGCTTGTTTAAAATTGGCTTGGATACTTTCTGCGCCGCTAGCACTGGTGGCAGTACCAATCACGGTTGCACCTTGCTGACCAAGTTCTGCTGCGATGGCGGCACCAATACCACGACTTGCGCCTGTTACCAAAGCAATTTGACCACGTAAAATTTGAATATTCGACATTAAATAAACCTTTTTAATTAATTGATTTTTAATGATTTAGTTTTTTAATTTTTATTATTAGAAACGAATTCCGCAATGGCCTCATTTGAAACAAGTGCAGTACAGCTAAACTCAGCAATGATGCGTTTACTTAAACCAGTTAACACTTTACCTGGACCGCATTCTGCAGCATTCGTCACGTCTTTTGCATAAATCGCCTGCACACTTTCCACCCAGCGTACCGGACTGTAAAGTTGTCGCACCAGCGCCTGTTTAATTTCATCGGCATTGTTATAATTCGCCACATCGACATTATGTACCACACATATTTGGGGCGATTCAACGCTTACACTAGTTAAATAGGCAGCTAGTTTTTCCGCTGCTGGCTTCATTAAAGCGCAATGTGATGGTACGCTGACTGGCAACGCTAACGCGCGCTTTGCGCCCTTTTGCTTGGCGATTTCCATGCCGCGTTCTACAGCAGCTTTATTACCAGCAATCACTACTTGCCCTGGCGAGTTAAAGTTAACAGGTTCACAAACTTCATTTTGTGCAGCTTCAATGCAAACAGCACGTACGACTTCGTCTTCTAGACCTAATATTGCAGCCATTGCGCCTACGCCTTCTGGCACCGCACTTTGCATCACTTCTGCGCGGTATTTAACCAGCGGTAGCGCATCTGCAAAACTGATTGAATCCGCTGCAACCAAAGCGGCATATTCACCTAAGCTATGGCCTGCCAAAATACTTGGCTGCTTAGCGCCTTCATTTAGGTAGGCGCGCCAAGTCGCAATGTCGGCAACCAGCATTAACGGTTGCGTATGTTGCGTTAAATTCAATAGCTCATTTGGCTGTGTTGCCATCGCCCAGAAATCAACGCCCAGAATATCTGAAGCCTCAATAAATGTCTGTTTTACAATAGGATTGTCGCCAAATCCGTTCATCATGCCAACGGATTGTGAACCTTGGCCAGGAAAGAAAAATGCAAATTCATTCATTGTTTATTTATATCGTTTCTAATTCTTTATTTTGAGCAAAATTTAAGATAATTAATACGCAATTAAGCCTAGTATTTAATAAGCGCAGAGCCCCAAGTAAAGCCGCCACCAAAAGCTTCCATTAAAATCACGTCGCCGCGCTTAATGCGTCCATCGCGCACAGCAACATCCAGGGCCAAGGGGATAGATGCGGCAGAAGTATTGCCATGTTTATCAACTGTTACTACTACTTTATCCATGCTCATATCCAGTTTCTTTGCAGTGGCCTGCAAAATACGGATATTCGCTTGATGAGGCACCAGCCAGTCGATATCGCTTTTCTGCATGCCGTTTGCAGCCAGAGTTTCATCGACAATTTGATCCAATGTATTGACAGCCATTTTGAATACCGCATTACCTTCCATCATCACCGTGTCTGGTCCATCAGCATTACGCGGCACATGCAACATTTTTTCGTAATTGCCATCTGCATGTAAATGTGTGGAAATAATGCCTGTTTCAGAAGATGCTTGCAAAACAACAGCGCCTGCGCCGTCACCCCACAAAATGCAATTGCCTCTGTCGGTGTAATCGGTAATGCGCGAAAAAGTCTCTGCGCCGATTACTAGCGCGCATTTTGCAGCACCTGCTTTAATGAAATTATCGGCAGTTGCCAGCGCATATACAAAACCGCTGCAAACCGCTTGAATATCAAATGCTGGACAGCCAGAAAGGCCTAGTTTGCGCTGCACAATAGTAGCAACGCTAGGAAACACTTTGTCTGGAGTGGTGGTTGCAACGATAATTAAGTCAATATCATTTGCCGTAATGCCTGCGCTTGCGATGGCATTTTGCGCGGCAATAAATGCTAAATCGCTGCTAAACTCATCATTAGCGGCAATATGCCTTTCGCGAATGCCCGTGCGGGTAAAAATCCACTCATCAGTGGTATCTACCATTTTTTCCAAATCCGCATTACTTAAGATTTTTTCTGGTAAATAGCTACCTGTGCCGGCTATTTTTGCATGAATAGAACTTGATTTGGTCATGCGTTGATACCTTCTTTTGCTGAATGATCTGCACTACTAGGCTGCAAGTGTTCAATTTCTAATTGCTCAGTAATGCGCCGCAAGACGCCGCTGCGCGCTTCTTCAATTGCCACATTTAATGCGTAATAAAAGGCCAGTTCATCAGCACCGCCATGGCTTTTTACCACGATACCACGCAAGCCTAAAAAGCTGGCGCCATTGTAACGACGCGGATCCAGCCGTTTTTTAAATGCTTTAAGTACTGGCATCGCACCTAGTGCCATCAACTTAGTGAGCCAATTTCTTTTAAATTCCATGGTTAAAAACTTACCCATCATATGCGCTAAACCTTCGGTGGTTTTAAGCGACACGTTGCCGACGAATCCATCGCATACAACCAGATCAGTTGTGCCTTTGAAGATATCATCGCCTTCGATATTACCGTAAAAATTAAGGTGGCTAGCGCGCAATAATTCCGCTGCCTGTTTAACCACTTCATTACCTTTAATATCCTCAGAGCCGATATTCAGCAAACCAACAGTTGGATTAGGTTTGTGCTCAACGCAACTGACCAGCATCGCACCCATTACTGCAAACTGTAACAAGTGTGCTGGTGTACAGTCGGCATTTGCACCTAAATCCAACATATAGGTTTTACCTTTTTCTGAAGGTAGGGAAGATGCAATTGCAGGTCTATCAATACCTGGCAGGGTTTTTAAAACAAAACGTGCAGTCGCCATCAGCGCACCGGTGTTGCCAGCGCTGACACAGGCATTCGCCTCACCGCTTTTGACTAAGTTAATAGCCACACGCATAGAGGAATCTTTTTTGTTTTTTAACGCGCTTTGCGGCGATTCATCCATTAACACGACTTGCGTTGTCGGGTGGATGCGCAAACGGGGACTGGTACTGGACTTATGCGCTTTTAACTCGGCCTGTATTGCGTCTTCCAAGCCAACCAGCACGACATTCAGCTGATCATCTTCCTTGAGTGCTCTCAAGGCCGCGGGAACAGTGACGTGGGGGCCGTGATCGCCGCCCATCGCATCAATTGCAATTGTAATATCCATTTAAGTATTCAATGTAATGATGAAATGTCTGGCGACGATTAAGCCATCAAACAGTAAGTTAAAGTATCGAATAATAAATACGCACAAAAGCTAAATGTGCAAACGCCGCACTGTTTATAGCACGGCGCATTCATTCCAGCCATTTGATTAATCACCAGGATTTAAACAATTAAAAAGGTTTTAATCAATCAAACTAGAAAACTAAAGACTTATTCGCCTTTAGTAGACAACACTTTACGGCCACGGTAATAGCCAGTTGGGCTTACGTGATGACGTAAATGTGTTTCGCCTGTTGTTGGCTCAACCGCCAATGGTGGGTTAACCAAAAAGTCATGTGAACGATGCATGCCACGTTTAGAAGGTGACTTTTTGTTTTGTTGAACTGCCATGATAAAAC
>JAZKEJ010000138.1:0-18072 GCA_040387095.1 Pseudomonadota bacterium
CTGCATCCATCGATAACGCACGAATTGCGTTGGCTAAATCTTTACGCGTTGCCATTGTTTTCTCCCTAATTTTAGCTAAACTGAACAGGCTTTTATCAATATTGAAACTAACGTTAAGCCTAATAGAAATTGCAAAAAAAGCTTGTTTTAAAGCTTGTTTATAAGACACTTTTTGTAAAAGGATAATTATTGCTCAATTAGGCACTTTGAGCAAGTTTCAAGCGAGGATAATTTGAGATTAATGCGTTATGTTTACACATTGTTTTGTAGCGAATGTGCGATTAATTACAATTTATTGACACTACTTTGACTTAATTTTAAAAAAATTAACCAGAAACAAAAAAACAGTTAAAAATACAAAAGCCAAATTTAAAAACAAAAAAAGAAAAAGCAAAAAAGCCAAGTGTCAAACCTTAGCGCTTGGTATTTGGTTTTGGCACTTGGCAATCACCAGCCAATAGCAGCATTAAACTGCCGATGTAATCAGTACTTTTATTAAACCATTCCTCGACTTAAACGCATCACAAAGCAAAATAATGCGGCTAATATTAGCCATGCTTGCTGAGGAATTTTGGTTATTGGGCTTGCCGACTGAGCTGGCATATCATCTTTTTCCGCGGTCCTTCTAGCGCCCGTATTCTGCATGTGTACAGCATCATTAGAAGCTAAGTGAATAACTGCTGCAGTAGTTGCCGTTTTAGCAATTGCGTGCATTTGAGCTTGTCCACTTGTGTCTGCAGAAACCATGATTGGCGCTGTTGCAATTACACAAATCATTCCTAACATCATCATTTTTTTAAACATTTTCAACATCCAATTTTGACAATAAACTTAATCTGATTAAGCTTTTGCAAGTTAGATGCCAAATTAAATATTAATAAAATCAATTAGTTAACTATATTCAAGCATTTAACATTGTCATATTTTTGACAATATCGTTGATAAAATTAACCTGTTGATAAGAAGAAAAAGTGGATGATTGTCAGATTTAGCAAGATAAATCCTACATCAATATCAGCAATTGGCTTATTCGGTATTTTTCTAATATCACTAGAATTGCATCTGTGTTCTACACGAATTTATTTAATTATTGAAAAGGAATATATGATGAAAACGAATCTTAAAACTCTTTTAGTTATTGGCGCTCTGGCTTTACCTCTAAGTGCTTTTGCTGCAGAGGGCGACAATGTGAAAACTAAAGTAGGTGATGCTGTGATTACCACTAAAGTAAAAGCAGAATTTGCTAAAGATAAAGCGGTTAGTGCAACTAATATTTCTGTGGATACTGATAGTAATGGTATGGTGCAATTGACAGGCACTGCAAAATCCGAAGCTGAAGCGGAACAAGCAGTTATGATTGCTAAAAAAGTTAAGGGTGTAACAGGCGTTAAAAACGAAATTGTTGTAACACCATAACAACATTTATTTCAATTTTCCATAGACGATTCTGCTAAGGGTATTGTTTAAGTAATAATTGATAACGGGGCCTTGCGCCCCGTTTTTTATTGTCAATTTATTGATTTGCTTTAATCGTTTTGTAATTTACTTAATAATGCCGCAGCCAATACGTGAGCCAGCATTACCTGAAGGTTGCGATTTATAATCATCGGCATTGCCGTGAACCACTAGAGGTAAGCCAACAATATGATATTTGCCTCCAGTTAAACTAACCGTATCTAATGTTTGCTGCAGTTTTGCCACGCCATTTTCGTCAGCCTTAAGGTTAAACATTGCTCCCGCATGACGTTGATCTTGTGCTGGATGCGCATGTGCATGATTATCTGGATTAAAATGTTCGCCCGTTTTGCTACCATCATCTGAACAATCAGCCACTTCATGCACATGAAAACCATGTTCAGAATTGGGCTTCAAACCACTAATATTGGCATTAACCAGCACTTTGGCGCCGCTCTGTGTAAAATTGACTGTGCCTTGTGGCTTAAAATCATGTGCTGCGGATGTTGGCGCAATAATCGCGCTAGCTGCGTGTTTTTCACCTGGCAAATGTTGACAGGCAGACAGCAGTAATAGACTGGTTGAAACTGCAACTGATAAAGGTTGGATCATAGATTTATTCATACAAAAACTCCTAAGTTATTAATAAAAAATGAGTCGGTTAAACGGTTAAGTGCGCCTGAGAATTGACGAAACGACTTAAAAAATATACAAATATTCAATTATCTAAGTGTAGATTTTGTGGATTAATGATTTTTTTGTTTTCGACGATATTCCCATCTTTCGCCAAGTTTTTCCTAAACCAATTGCCGAGCATAGATTTTTCATAGCGTAATCGATCACTATTCCAATATAGATTACTGGTGAGCATAAAATGAATATCCACAATTTTTTCCTCGCCGCTTTTTACCACTATCCCGCCATTTAATAAGCTATAGCGCAGATTAATGCGCGGCCAGGTGATGTCGCGCACAATGCGTAAATCAGATGGCGATGAAAAAGCAAAGGGTTCGAAACGACCAGCTAAATCAATATCCAGCACGTAAATTTTAAGCACATAATCTGCAGGTAAATTTTGCGTTGCCAATTTCTGAAAATGCGCTTGAATATCTTGTTGCACTTCCATACGTTGCCGCTCATCAGTAAATTCACTGGCATAAGCCGCATCAGTAAATTTTTCTGGCTGCACAAAATTAATCCACAGATTTGCACAAAAAGCTGTTGTCGCAGCTAAATTAAACAGTATAAAAATTGCAACGTGATGATTCATCATCAAGTTTCAGTTATGCTTTAATTGGGACTGTGCTGCCAACACGAGGTTCCCGCTTTTAACTTTAGCATCACGATTAGGATTTTTTCACATGGGCGTGATTTATCTCCAGCAATTACTACAGAAAACCTAAATCTTTAAGCGGTTTTTAACGGTACTCAATATTTAACATTGTTCAATAACCATCTCAATCGCTCTGCAATTCGCCTTTGCATCTTCAAAAGCCAGCAAAGGCTGCTTATCATTCAACACACAATCACTGAAATGCTCAATCTCTAAGTTAAAGTGATTGCTTGGCGCAAAGCGTTCTTCTGCATATTTACCATCTTCGAGCGCCCAACTAATCACCGGCACATCTTTTTGGAACACCCAAGCAGCGTGGCATTTCACCCAGCCTTTTGTACCGATGATTTCGTATTCTGACTTTCTGCTGCGTTCAAAACTCACATCAAAATGCCCAAAGCGCGCACGACCTTCGTTGTCTGGTCCAAAGTCTAATATGCCACTAGTGACAATATCTGCGCCATGTTCATTGAGTTTGGCATGCGCGACCACCTTAACCGGCTCTGACGGTTTGCCATCTTTTTGAAAACACCAGCGTAAGGAGTGAATCGCATATGGTCCGATATCCCACATCGCGCCGCCGCCTTGTGCCATGCTGCGGTTAATGCGGTACATGCGGGCAGGCTTCATCAAAAAAGAAAAACTGGCACGTGCGGATAACACATCACCAATCAAACCTGAATCGATTATTTCTTGTACACGCTTGTGTTGCGGATGAAAGCGATACATAAAGCCTTCCATCACTTTGACTTTGTTCTTAATCGCCGCCGCTTCAATCGCCTCAATATCTTTCAATGTAGTTGCCATCGGCTTTTCGATCAAGATATGTTTGCCTGCATTGATCGCTTTAATCGCCCATTCCGCATGCTCTTCATTCGCCATCGGGCAATAAACCGCTTCTACATTGGGGTCGTTGATTAACGCATCCATGTCGTCATAACATTGCACATTGGGATGCGTTTCAATAAAGCCTGACGGCGCATATTTTTCTAGAACCGCTTTGGCAGCATCGGCACGACGGCTGGCAATTGCCACCAATTCCGAATTCGATGCTTCTATAATCGCCGGCAGCAAACGCTCATTTACCCGCGCCGCACCCAGAATTCCCCATTTTAGTTTTTTTGTAATGTCATTCATATTTACATCCTTATATTCTGTTCGCTATCCCAATAATTCCCGGTGTAAAGGCTGCTGAGCAAAGCATTAAAAAGTAAGTTACTGTTGCGAGTTTGCTAAATATTTTCTTAGGTGTTGGTGAGCTTGTTGTTTGAGCTAATTTAAAAGCCAGTAATGTAACGAGAAAATTTAAGAAAAACATTACCATCCCAATAGTTGGCAAAAGAGCTTTAGTCCCGAGACGATTAATATCTAGTATTAAATGATGTGTTCCACCTAAATAAAATCCCAGAGCCACTGAAACACAGAATCCTAAAATCAAAGCTATCGCCAATCTATGATTAAAGCTCATCATTTGGTAGCTACATCTATTCCTTTATTCAAACCATTTAATACTGCAACCAATACTGGCAATCTGTTCGGCTGGTCCTTTGCCTGTTTCCGAGATCAGCTTCATGGCGTCAAATAAATCACGCGTGTTGTCTGCTGGCGGCTCTGGATTACGGCCCGATGCATCGAAACGGCCACGATATTGCAACTCGCCATTGGCATTAAAGCCAAAAAAATCCGGTGTACAAACTGCGCCATAAGCTTTGGCGACTTGTTGCGTTTCATCTAGCACATAGGGAAAACTGAAGTGGTTGTGCGTGGCTTCTTCTTCCATGCGCTCGAAATTGTCTTCTGGGTATTTTAGCGTGTCATTACTTTGAATCGCGATGCTATTGATGCCGTATTGTTCAAGCTCTAGACAAGTGACAACCAGCCTGGTTTTAATGGCTTTAACGTAAGGGCAATGGTTGCAAATAAACATGACCAACAAACCATTTTTGCCCATGATCATATCGCGTGAGACCAGGTTACCTTCAGTGCTTCTTAAATTAACGGCGGGCAAACTAAAGTCGGGGGCTTTCCAGCCAAAATCGCACACGGGCGGGTTTAAACTTGCCATGCTTTACTCCTTAATTAAACTATAATTAATTCTTAGTTAATCTTAACACTTTCATTTAACCCAATCATGTCTAATACCCGTTTTTATAGCGCACAAAAACTCAATATCGGTGGGTTAATTCCGCTGTCCGCAAGTGCAGCCACACATGCCACGCGTGCCTTAAGACTGAATGTCGGCGATAAGCTCAAGCTGTTCAATGGCGATGGTTTTGATTATTCTTGTGAGTTAATCAGCGTAAAAAAAAGTGAAGTGATTGCCAAAGTTTTGACTAGCCACGCGATTGAAAATGAATCACCGCTTGATATCACTTTGCTGCAAGGCATATCCAGCGGCGATCGGATGGATTACACCATTCAAAAAGCGGTTGAGTTGGGGGTGCGCGCAATTCAACCCATTTCCACCGAACGCAGCGTAGTGAAACTGAATCAGGAACGCGCGCAGAAACGTCTTGAGCATTGGCAAAACATCGTCATTTCTGCCTGCGAGCAATCTGGACGCGCATTTGTACCGCAAGTATTGCCGCCAGTCGGTTTATCTAAATGGCTGGCAGATAATCCGCAAAAAGATGCAACGCGTATTTTACTTAACCCGATTGGCGCATTAAAAATCGTCGCGTTAACCAAACCTACCGCTCAGATTCAACTATTAATAGGCGCAGAAGGCGGCTTAAGCCAAAGTGAAATCGAAGCAGCTACCTCACAAGGCTTTCAGTCTGTTATTTTGGGCCCGCGAATTTTGCGCACTGAAACAGCGGCACTTACTGCTATTGCTACCATGCAGAGCTTATGGGGCGATTATTAGCATTTATTTACCTGTTTAACACTAATTAATTTGTAATTTTGTTAAAAATAATTGTTATAATGTAATTATTACAAATTTATGGATCAATAATGGCATCGCTTGGCAAAATCATTCGGCAAAAACGTCATTCAAACAGTTTAACTTTGCAGCAACTTGCAAACAAAACCGGGGCAGATGCTGGCAACTTATCGCGCATAGAACGTGGCGAACTGGGTATTTCTGAAACTTTGTTGCGCAAAATCTCTGTTGCGCTTGATACAACGCCAGCGAATCTTTACGCACTCAGCGAATTAAATAATAGCTCAGTATTATTAATCGAAGAATCGCACCAGCCTGAGCAAACCAGTCTTAACCAAGTGTCAGCTCAAGATTTCGTGCAATGGTTTCGTTCAGCCACACCTTATATTCACGCGTTTGGCGGACGCACATTTGTGATTGCATTTGGCGGTGAAGTGGTGAGTGAAGCGCAATTTATTGCATTATCGCACGATTTAAATTTGCTGGCCAGCCTAGAAGTGAGGCTGGTATTGGTGCATGGTGTACGTCCACAAGTTGAACAGCGTTTAAAGCGCGATAAACTTACGCCAGCTTTTCATAATGGTTTACGTGTGACTGATAATGCCGCGATGGAAGCAGTAAAAGAAGCCAATGGTGCCGTGCGGGTGGAAATTGAAGCTTTGCTTTCAATGGGCATTGCCAACTCACCGATGGCAGGCGCGGATATTCGTGTGGCGAGTGGCAATTTTGTTACTGCAAAACCGCTAGGTGTACGTGATGGTGTTGACTTGCAGCACACGGGCGAAGTGCGCAAAGTGGACGCAATTGGCATTCAAAAACGTTTAGATGACAATGAGTTGGTTTTGTTGTCGCCGCTAGGCTATTCGCCAACTGGGGAAGCTTTTAATTTAAGTTTGGAAGACGTTGCGGTAAGTGCTGCGATTGCGTTGGATGCAGACAAACTGATTTTCTTGATGGATAGTGATGGGGTACGTAATTTGCGCGGAGACCTGTTGCGTGAAATGACAGCAGATAAAGCCAAAAATCTACTGCGCAATGTGCACAATAACGAAGCGCCCATTCATTTTTCAGAAGACGTTGATTATTATCTGCCCGCCGCAGTACGCGCTTGCGAGCATGGTGTGGCACGTACGCATTTAATTTCCCGGCATATTGATGGCGCGATTATTCAAGAGCTTTTCACGCATAGCGGTATTGGCACGATGGTGACCGAAGAAGGTTTGGAAACCATGCGTCAGGCCAATATTGACGATGTAGGCGGCATTTTGAAATTGATTGAGCCACTGGAAAACGATGGTATTTTAGTACGCCGCGGGCGTGAGCGCATCGAAATGGAAATTGACCATTTTTACGTGATGGAACACGACAATCGCACCATTGGTTGTGCTGCGCTTTATCCTTTTGCTGCTGAAAAAATGGCAGAATTCGCCTGTCTGGCGATTGACACTGCTTATCGCGGCAATGGCCGCGGTGATAGATTGTTCAGTTATTGCAAAGCGCAAGCCAAACAAAATGGCTTTAAAAAACTATTTTGCTTAACCACGCACACAGAGCATTGGTTTTTAGAGCGCGGATTTATTGAACAGTCGATTGAAAAACTGCCACAAGAAAGACAAAAGCTTTACAACTTTCAACGCAAATCAAAAGTATTTGTTAAGTCGTTATAAATTTGTGTTTTCTGGTTAAGCGATGCTTATCAACATAGAAGTTAACTAAAATTTTAGGTTAACTTTTGCTGCTCGTCTGCGTAATCTGTTTATTTAAAACACACTTTTTTAGATACAATGAAACAAAATTTAATTCCAGAGAATCAACATGCAAAATCCTATGCAAGATAACGCGCAAAACACCATTGCACCAGCTCAAAAAGCGAAAATTCTGGCAGAAGCACTACCGTACATTAAACGCTTTTTTGATAAAACGATTGTGATTAAATACGGTGGCAATGCGATGACTGACGCGCATTTAAAAGAATGTTTCGCGCAAGATGTGGTGCTGCTGAAATTGGTTGGCATGAATCCAGTAGTAGTACACGGCGGTGGTCCGCAAATCAATGAAATGCTGGACAGACTTGGCAAAAAAGGTGAGTTTATTCAAGGCATGCGTGTGACCGATGCTGAAACTATGGATGTGGTTGAAATGGTATTAGGCGGCCAAGTGAATAAAGAAATCGTGAACCTGATTAATCGTCATGGCGGTAAAGCGGTAGGCTTGACTGGGCAAGATGGTAATTTTATTCACGCACACAAACTGATGATGGCAGATAAAGATGATGCCAACAAAATGATCGATATTGGTCAAGTGGGCGAAATCAGCGCGATTGATCCAAGTATTATCAACTTTTTAGATTCTGGAGATTTTATCCCTGTGGTCGCGCCAATCGGCGTAGGTGAAAACGGCGATACATTCAACATTAATGCTGACGTAGTTGCAGGTAAATTGGCGGAAATTTTGGGAGCTGAAAAACTAATTTTACTCACCAATACACCTGGCGTGTTAGATAAATCTGGCACATTATTAACTGGTTTAACGCCAAAACAGATTGATGACCTAGTCGCAGACGGCACATTATCTGGCGGCATGTTACCTAAAATCAGTTCCGCCTTAGATGCTGCCAGAAGCGGCGTAAAAGCCGTGCATATAATTGATGGCCGTGTAGAACACGCGTTGTTACTGGAAGTATTAACCGATGAAGGTGTAGGTACGCTGATTAAAGCAAAATAATTGTGTTAATCAAACATTTAACAACATGTTGGCTAGTCGCATCTTTATGCACAAGTTCACAATCGGTTATAGCTGGCGAGACAGAAAAACCAATGTCAACCGAGCGGCCAAGCAAAACGGATAGCCCTTACACTGTCACGACTGGTCGTTACCAAATTGAAACCAATACGCTTGGCTACACCTATGACAAAGACTGCACCGCACGAAACTGCACGCGAAACAAGATTTACGAAGTATTTGGCACCAATAATTTGCGGATTGGCTTAACTGAAAAAACCGATATTCAATTTATTACAGACGTATATTTGAATAAAGCGATTGAAAGCGACACCGACGGTGACACGCGCGCGCAAGGTTTTGGCGATACCACCGTACGTTTTAAATACAATTTAACAGGCAATCACCCTGCAGATAAAATGTCTTTTGCGCTATTGCCCTATGTTAAATTTGCCACCAATCGCAAAAACCTAAGCCATTCTAAAATTGAATACGGCATTGGGTTACCATTTAACGTTAACTTGCCGCGCGATTGGAGCATCGGCGGTATGTCGGTCATCAGCTGGGTTAATGGTGAGCAGTCTGATTACGACCTTAATTACGTGAATGCCTTGGTCGTGAGTCGACCGATTAGCCCATCACTCAAATGGTATGTAGAATATTTCACCTCGATCACAGAGCACAGCGATTCCACGTGGAAAAATAGCATTGATTTTGGCTTAGTGTACGCCGTTACACCCACTTTTTCAGTAGATGCTAATGTTTATAAAGGTGTCACGCGTGCGGCAGATGACGCCAAAGTGTTTTTTGGCATGGCCTATTTGTTTTGATGCCGCCCACAAGCCGTAAAACCGTTTGGATCTTTGATTTAGACGATACTCTTCATAACGCCTCTGCCCATATTTTTCCTGTGATGAATAGCGCCATGACGCAATACATCATGGAAGAGCTGGATATGGATGAAGTCGCTGCGCATCAATTGCGCCAGCATTATTGGCAGATTTATGGCGCGACATTAAAAGGTTTAATGCGCCATCATGGTGTGAATGCGCACCACTTCTTAAAAACCACGCATGCGTTTATGGATCTGCCGAATATGGTGGTTCAAGTGAAACAACTGCGGCATTTACTGCAAAATCTGCAAGGGCGCAAATGCGTTTT
Organism: Pseudomonadota bacterium; assembly: GCA_040387095.1. Lineage (GTDB taxonomy): Bacteria > Pseudomonadota > Gammaproteobacteria > Burkholderiales > Methylophilaceae > Methylotenera_A. Next base: position 9,555 of record JAZKEJ010000138.1, read on the forward strand.
CACCAATGCGCCGCGCGAATATGCGATGCGCGTGCTCACTCTGATGGGTATTGCGGATTGCTTTGAGCTGGTTTTTAGTGTGGAATCGACAAAATTTCATGCCAAACCGTCAATCCGCGGCTTTCAATTGCTGCTGAAAACATTAAAAACCCATCCTAAAAACTGCATCATGCTAGAAGACAATTTACCCGCTTTAATGACAGCTAAACGCTTGGGTATGAAAACCATTTGGGTGACAAAAAAACTACAAAAACCTAATTTTGTTGATTACAGGATTAATTCAGTGTTAGCGCTCACTTACACTCATATATAATAATATCGTCATTAAAATAATAAATAGTGATCTAAAATAAAAAATAAGGGGAAACAATATGGCATTAGACCGTACTACAAATCGCAAGCAGCAGATATTAGAAACACTCGCTAAAATACTGGAAAATCCCAAGCGTGAGAAAATCACCACAGCCAGCTTGGCGGCAAAATTAGACGTAAGTGAAGCCGCGCTTTATCGCCACTTTGCCAACAAAGCGCAAATGTTCGAAGGCTTGATTGAGTTTATTGAAGCCTCCATTTTCGGCGTCATCAATAAAATCACAACTGATGAAACCGATGGCGCAAAGCAGGCACAGTTAATCATTACCATGTTGTTAAAGTTCGCCGAAAAAAACCCAGGTATGACGCGCGTGCTTACTGGCGACGCTTTAGTTAACGAAGAGGAGTGGCTACAAATACGTATTAACCAACTCTATGACAGAATCGAAGCCAGCCTGAAACAAAGTATCCGTATCGCAGAAACCAGCACAGGGGTTAAGGCTGATGCTGAAGCACAAGCCAATTTGATGATTTGCTATGTGATTGGCCGCTTTAATCAATACGCTAAAAGTGGATTTAAGCGCAAGCCATCGGAGTTTATTCACAATCAATTACAAATACTTGCCTAAACTAAGACTGTTATTTAGTGCGAACAAGTTGAATCAGCATTATAGCCAACAATGATATTGACAATGATTCTCAATATCATTTAAAATTCTTTGCATTATTATGAATTTTAGCGTTGCGTTTAGGATGGTCATGTTACTGCCTTCTTTCAAGCCCTTACCAATCAACGCAATCATTAGCAGCATTGTATTTATTGACTTGTTTATGCAGCAGATAAAACACTCACCCTAAAAATGGCGATATTGCGTTTGGCGATAGCGATGCTGAGCGCTTTATCGGTGAAGTGAATCAACAACTGAATCACACCGCAATTTACCGCAATTGTTCGTCATGATTCTACAGTGAAAAAAAGCGATGATATTGAAAATGAACGTTACGCAATTATCTAAAAAGCACTTCTTCTTGTAAGGTAAGCACATGTTGTTACACATTCCAGAAGTGTTAAATGCCGAGCAAGTTGTTTATTTTCAACAACAACTAACTAAAGCCGATTGGATAGACGGCAAAGTAACCGCAGGAGCTCAATCTGCACAAGCTAAAAATAACCAGCAGCTAGCAGAAAACTCAACATTAAGTATTGAGCTGGGCGATATTATTTTAAGCGCGCTTGAACGCAGTCCCCTGTTTATATCCGGCGCACTGCCCAATAAGGTTTTTCCACCCCTGTTTAACTCTTATCAAGGCGACCAAGCCTTTGGACGGCATGTCGACAACGCAATACGCGCAGTGACAGGCATGCGTACACGTATTCGAACAGATTTGTCTGCTACTTTATTTTTAGCTGATCCTGACACTTACACGGGCGGGGAACTGTGCATTGAAGACACTTATGGTTTGCAATCGGTTAAATTGGCTGCGGGCGATATGGTGTTGTATCCATCTTCAAGCTTGCATCATGTCACACCAGTAACTCAAGGCAAACGGATCGCCGCATTTTTCTGGATTCAAAGCATGATTCGCGATGATGCTAAACGTACTTTGTTATTTGAGATGGACGCTACGATTCAGCGCATGCACCAGCTGCCTGAAAATGCCCATAATATCGTTGCGATGACTAGTATTTATCATAATCTACTGCGTATGTGGGCAGAAATAAATTAACTACTAAGCTTATTTTAAGATCGCTTAATCTTGACTAATTTATATTGGTTAACTTTTCTAAGCTAACTTAGCCAACCTGGCGGCAAAAACCGCCGACTTAATGGCTTGCGGTGAATCAAATTGCTGTGCAATCGCTCCCGCATCTACTTGCATCACCTTTTGTAAGGCTGTACGCATTATTGCTAATTCTGGCACTTCGCTTGATTCCAGACCTGTTCTTCCACGCGCATCGGCTTCGCAAGCTTTTAAAAAATCTTCAAAACGCGCTGGTTGACGAATTGCGTCTAACTCCATTAAAAACTCCAGCAAAGTATCTGCGCGCATAAGGCTTGCTTGATGTAATTTTCCATGAAATTTGGCGACGATATGCGCCAACTCTTTACAATCGTTAGGTACGCGTAAACGATTGCTGACATCTTTGAGCAGATTTACACTGCGAATCTCATGCCCAATATGGCGTGGCAAAATATCGACTGGCGTGGTGCCTTTGCCAAGATCGTGCGTAAGTGCTGCAAAGCGAACAGGTAGGCTGAAATTTTGTTTGGCAGCGTAATCAATCACCATCATTACATGCACACCTGTATCAATCTCAGGATGATGTTGCGCCGGTTGCGGTACGCCCCATAATCTATCCAGCTCAGGCAGAATCTTTTGCAGTGCGCCGCAGGCACGCAACACCTCAAACATGCGACTGGGTTTTTGCTCCATCAGGCCTTTGGCTAGCTCTTGCCAGACGCGCTCTGGCACTAAGGCATCTACTTCGCCAGCCGCGACCATTTGTTGCATAAGCTTATTGGTTTCTGGTGCTATAGTGAAATCGGCAAAGCGTGAGGCAAAGCGCGCAGCGCGCAAAATGCGTACTGGGTCTTCAGCAAAGGCATCGCTTACATGGCGCAAGGTTTTAGATTGGATATCGGCCAAACCGTTAAATGGGTCGACCAACTTTACCTGATCATTTTTTGCGCCTGCATTTTCTTTGTTTACGGACTTCGCAATCGCATTAATGGTTAAGTCGCGACGGGCTAAATCTTCTTCTAAAGTGACTTCTGGAGAAGCATAGACGGCAAAACCTTTGTAGCCGACTGCCGTTTTACGTTCTGTACGCGCTAATGCATATTCTTCATGTGTGATGGGATGTAAAAAAACAGGAAAATCTTTACCAACTGGCTTGTAACCTGCGGCTATCATCTGCTCGGCTGTGCTGCCGACAACGACATAGTCTTTATCTTTCACTGGCAAATTCAGTAGCTCATCACGCAACGCACCGCCAACAATGTACACTTGCATTTCAGGCATTATTTAGATTTTTCGCACAATAATATCTTTTGATATTGCTTCTTTTAGCATGGCTTATCTTTTAACATTTATGGCACGTCCCGCTGCACTGCGGAAACCATCATAAGCGCCGCGTGGCGTCGCATTCGACAAATATTCCGGCAAAACGGCATCAATCGTTGTCGGTATTACATTAAGCTCTGGCGCAATCGGCTCCCGCGTTACGTTATCCACTAGCATCGATTTTACGTTGTCACGCGTCATTAATTTGATCGGCAGCAACTCCATCATAAATGCTTGGGCCATGGATAAGCCATCGTTTAAACCAATAATCGGCCGCTGCTTGCCAACAATACTCATCACTTTTTGCAATAATTCACGCATTGTGTAGATATTTGGGCCACCAAGTTCATAGGTTTTATCATAAGTTGCGGTATTTTCTAAAGCATTTACAAAACAACTGGCAACGTCTTCCACCCAAATCGGCTGAAATTTAGCATTAGGTTTTGCCAGCACAATAATCGGCAGATATTTCACCAAGCTTGCGAATAGATTTAAAAAGCTATCATTACGCCCAAAAATAACCGAAGGCCTGAAAATTGTAATGTCCAATTTTTTATCAAAATCACTCAGCGCTATCTCACCTTTTGCTTTGCTGATTAAATATTGGCTTGGCGAATGGCTACTCGCTTGTAACGCACTCATGTGTATAAAACGTTTGATACCCACATTTTCGCATAATTGCGCAACGCGGCGCGGTAGCTGATGATGGTTTGCTTCGAAAGTATTCAGGCGATTTTCGTGAAGAATGCCGATTAAGTTAATCACCGCATCGACATCCATCAAAGCCTCTTTTAAGGCTTGATTATTCATGACATCACACTCTACCACTTGTACATTAGGTAATAGAATCAAATGCTTGCCTGATTCTCTACGGCGCGTTAATACTTTAACCTGATAACCTGCGGCATCTAATTTGGCCACTATGCTACTGCCAACAAAACCCGCACCGCCCAACACACATACTGATTTGATAGTCATACTTACCTTTAAAACGATTTCTTTAAATATCTACTTCTAAATATCTATTAGATATTTAGGTTAAATTTAATCATTCACACTTTGAATAGGCTCAATATTAACCTGATTGGTACTGTTTTGATTCGAATTTTCAGCCTCATCATTTTTACCTGTATTTTGCAGGTTAACTTTTTCGGTAATAAAGCCTGTCTTGCTTGGAATAACACCGAGTCTTTGCTTTAATGTCATGGCTTTCAAGCCAAGCTGGTGCGAATACAGATGCGCATTTGCCATCACTTTCTGCACGTAACTCCTTGTTTCGCTAAAGGGAATGGTTTCTGCATAAATAGCGCCTTCCAGCGGAACATCTGCCTGCCATCTTTTAGCGCGGCTTGGCCCTGCATTGTAAGCAGCAGTTGCCATTACGGCTTGGCCGTTCATTAAACCCAATGTGTAACGCAAATAGTAGGTGCCCAATGCAATATTGGTATCTAATTCATGAATCATGCCATTATGGTAGTTTTCAACTCCCGCTTTTCCGGCAATCCACTTGGCGGTGGCTGGCATTAATTGCATTAAGCCCGCAGCACCCACACCCGATTTTGCGCCATCCATAAAACGACTTTCCTGACGCGTAATCCCATACACCCAAGCCTCATCAATCTCTTGCTCATTCGCTGCCCGCTTCATCAAATTGCGATACGGCGTAGGATAGCGCAATGCAAAATCATGCAATTCTGTGGTTTTATCTGCCGTAATAATAGCTAAATCGTGCCATTTTTGCCTTAATGCAAACTCAGCAGCAGCCAATAATTGCGCATCGTCAAAGTCTTGTGTTACCTTTGCCCATTCAGATTTCGCTTCCCACACGAAGTCTAAGCGTTGCAACGCTTGCGCCCGTTGAATCGCTGGCACTGCCATAATCGCCTGCACTTCATCTTCTGTGGGTTTATAGGTAACCAATGGCGTGGTCACAAAACCTTCAAGCTCATCTTGTGCTAGCCAGCCGTAAAAATGGCGTTCTGTTGAAAGCTTGGCAAATAAGGTATTCGCATCCAGGTATTCTTTTTGCATTCTTAATGCGCGTGCTTTCCAGTAACGCCAAACAGCTTCTTGCGCTTGTACTGCATCCATTTTTGCGATTACCTCCAGCATGACTGGCCAATTTCTATCACGCAATGCAGCACGCGCATACCATGCCAGTTGGTCTTTGTTTAAATCATCACCGGCTAATTTAAACCAGAATAATGCTTGCGGCTCATGCCGCTGTGCCGCATACAAAGCAAGCCTGGCATAAAAGGCTGTTTTATCCTCGGTTAACAACACCTCTTCAAGCGGATTAAACAAACTTAATGCCTCTAGCGAACTGGTTTTTGCAACGCGGTTAAGCGCCATCAAATTCAATTCACGGCCCAATCTGGTTTGGAGTGAAATGGTTTTTTTTGCTAAAGTCTGAGCTGGATTTGCCGCAATTTTGTCGATTAACTTAGCTTGGCTTGGCTCATAAGTTTTACTACGTTTTAAAATCCCTTTGGCAAGACTGATACGATTTTCCATCAAAGCCAAACGAAATCTTGCCCAAATATCTTCTTCATTAATAAAGTTGGCCGCCTGCATACGGTCAAACAAACTATTGCAGTTACTCGGCTGATCTTTCGCCTGCATCCATAAAGGTTTTGCTGCTTCCAGCAATAAAACGTCTCCTAATACAGCGCTGGACTCAGCTGCGTAACAAGCAACCGCTGCGTCTTCCTGTCTGTAATTTGAAAATTCCGCCGAAAAGCCTGACCAATCTTGAGCCTTCGCCAATTTTTTTAAATGTTCGCCGCGCAATCTATCCGCAAATGGGTAATCGCTATGGGCATTGATAAATTCGATGACTGTTTGATTATCCACCTCGTCTAAGCTGAGTAACATAAGCCAATATTCTGCATAAGGCGCCAGAATGTGATGCTGACTTTGCAATTGCTGCGTATATTCAGATAGCGCAATGGCATTTTTCTGCTCATATGCGGCTCTGGCGAGCAAAAATTCATCATCGCCACTAGCCGCAAAAGCTGTGCTGGCATGAACCAATGAAATAGTGAAAATGAATTTTAAATAATGAAAATAGCGCATATAAATTAATTTAGAGACGGATAACCCTGGCGATTAGATAAAGCAAAAATACAACGACTAAGATCCAACCAACATAAGTTAACATCCGTTTTAAAAGTGTTAAATAGCGCTGATTGCGGGTGATTAAATAAAGCGCTAATAACACCAAACTTGCGAGAAAAACCAAAACAACCGTTAGGCGAATAATAGGCATTGATTAGACGAGTTGAGTCTAGCTGAAGTGTGGCATAAGATTAGGTGTAAAAAAAGCGGTTTGTTCCTGGAAGCCTTTAGGCGCTTCGTCAATATTATCAAAAGTCGCGTATTCCCATGCATCGGCATCAGCCAGTAAAGCAATCAATAAGGCATTATTAAGCGCATGACCCGATTTAAATGCGGTAAATGCGCCCAGTAATGGATGGCCAAGCATATACAAATCGCCAATCGCATCTAGCACTTTATGCTTGGCAAACTCATCTTCATAGCGCAAGCCATCGGTATTTAAAATGCGGTATTCGTCTAATACAATCGCATTATCCAAACTGCCACCACGCGCTAACCCGTTAGCGCGCAGGTATTCCACTTCGTGCATGAAGCCAAACGTTCTGGCGCGGCTGATTTCTTTAATATAGCTATTATCTTTAAAATCAATTTTGACATTATTACCTGAATTTTCAAAAACAGGATGTGCAAAATCAATGGTGAAATCCATTTTAAAGCCGTGATACGGCTCGAATTTCACCCATTTATCACCTTCTTTTACTTCAACTAACTTTTTGATTTTGATGAATTTTTTAGCCACAGGCTGTTCTACCACACCAGCCTGTTGCAACAAATAAATAAACGGTCCAGCACTGCCATCCATGATTGGAATCTCGGAGGCAGTGACTTCCACGACAATATTATCCACGCCCAAACCAGCCAGTGCAGACATTAAGTGCTCTACCGTGCTCACACGCGCACCGTTGTGTTCTAGGGCAGAACACATGCGCGTATCTCGCACTGCATCAGGTTGTGCTTGTATCGTCGGCGCTCCGGGCAAATCGATGCGCTTAAATACAATGCCTGTATCGATTTCACTAGGCTTCAAAGTCAATGTGACTTTTTCGCCATTATGCAAACCGACACCAGTAGCACTAATCTGTTTTTTTAAAGTTCTTTGCTTCAGCACTTGATTCCTTAATGCATCTCTAACTGGCTCATTTCAATATAAGCGTATTTTACTGCTTGAGCACATTTCAGCCAATTAATCTGCTTGTTTACGTAAAAATGCAGGAATGTCATATTCTTCAACACCCGACATTTTCATCGCCTCAACTTGGGCACGACGATTATTTTGACTAAATACCGCTGGCGCATCTTCCTCAACTTCACCACCGACAAATACTGGCTGACTATTGGTACCAGTCATCAATGTTGTCATCACACGCAACTCTGGTTTTTGTTGACGACGTGCAACCGCACCGTTTAATCCAGTTGCTACCATTGTTACACGCAATTTGTCACCCATCGCTTCGTCCATTACATTACCCACAATCACGGTTGCATCTTCTGCAGTAAACGCTTTAATGGTATTCATTACATCATAGTACTCTTTCATTTTAAAGCTAGAACTTGCCGTGATATTGACTAAAACGCCTCGCGCATTCGCCAAGTTGACGTCTTCTAATAATGGGCTGGCAACGGCTTGTTCTGCCGCTATATTGGCACGATTAGGGCCGCTTGCTTCAGCAGAGCCCATCATTGCCATGCCCATTTCAGACATCACTGTACGCACATCGGCAAAGTCGACGTTAACCAAACCTGGGCAATTAATAATTTCTGCAATACCTGAGACAGCATTATGTAGTACGTCGTTCGCTGCACTGAATGCTTCTGTAAAAGGAACATCTTCGCCCAATACTTCCATCAACTTTTCGTTTGGAATCACGATTAACGAATCCACATGCTGTGACAGTTCCTCTAAACCATCTGCTGCCACTTTGGTACGTTTACCTTCAAAAGCAAATGGTTTAGTCACAACGGCTACCGTTAAAATACCCATTTCTTTGGCTACTTCAGCAATAATCGGCGCTGCGCCTGTACC
>JAZKEJ010000139.1:0-12689 GCA_040387095.1 Pseudomonadota bacterium
CGGCTACTTTTAATTTGCGTGATTCTGTCTACCAGCAAATTAATCGCGCTTTCATCTTTAATGATATTGAGTTTTTCGTTATTCACAATCAATACAGGTGATGCATCATAGGTGTGAAAAAACTCGCTGTAAGCATCGGCCAAGCGTTCAATATATTCCAGCGGGATTTCCTGCTCATAACTGATATTACGTTCCTCAATACGCTCGGCAAGCTCTTCAATAGGCGTTTGCAGATAAATGACTAAATCGGGTTTTGGCGATTTTAACTGTAAATGCGTATAGATTTGATGGTACAGCGCGTATTCCTCATCATCCAAATTTAAACGTGCGAACAGTGGATCTTTTTCTAAAAAGAAATCGGCGACAGTAGGCGCTGAAAATAAATCGCGCTGCGTCATATCGGCTATTTGGCGGGAACGTTGAAACAGGAAAAACAGTTGTGTAGGCAGGGCATAACGTTGCGCATCCTGATAAAAACGCGGCAGAAATGGATTGGCTTCAGCTTTTTCGCTTAATAGTTGCACCGAAAATTTATCGGCGAGTAATTTGGCCAGTGTAGTTTTGCCGCTACCAATCGGGCCTTCAATCACGATATAGGGATATTTATTGAAAATGCTCATTTGTCGATTATCTAATCTGGATTGTCTAGTTTCCAGATGCCTTGATTTAAATGCTTTTGGGCTAATTTTACAACATTGCCATGATTTGGAATGGATAAATCTGGAGCAATTTCAGCCAGAGGTATTAATACAAAGCCGCGTAAATGCATGCGTGGATGCGGTAGTGTGAGTTTTTCTGATTGCATTTCAATATTGTCGTAACACAATAAATCACAATCTAACACGCGTGGCGCATTGGCAAATGGGCGTTCGCGACCCGCTAGAATTTCAATCTGCAATAATCCATCCAGCAACTCAGTTGGGCTCAAGGTGGTGCTGATTTTGGCGGTGGCATTGATAAAATCGGGCTGGTTTTCGTAGCCTGATGGCTCGCTTTGATAAAGGCTAGAAACCTGAATCAAACTGGAATTGCTCAATTGGCTTAACTTAACAAAAGTCTGTTGAATTTGCATAACAGGATTTTGTAGATTGCTGCCTAATGCAATATAAGCGATGTGTTGCTGTATTGTCGATGTTTGTGTTTTTTGCATCAATGAATAGAATCCAGCACGACTTTGTCGGTTGAGGTGGGTTTTTTACGGCTGCGTTTGCGGCGTTTTTTAGGGCTGGTGTCGGGCAATAACATCGCGTTGCGTTCTTCTGCATTCGCATCGGCGAAAGCCGTCCACCAAGTCCCTAGTTCTGCATCAATTTCGCCAGAGTCACAACGTAACAGCAAAAAATCGTAGCCAGCCCGGTAGCGTGGATGTTCTAAAATACCAAAAGGACGTTTACCGGCGCGCTGTTCAAACCGCGGTTGTAGGCTCCAAATTTCTTTCATAGTCGCGGTGTGACGATTGTGGATGGCTAACTTCTCGGCCTGAGTCGCAATCACTTCGTTCATCGCCATATGCAAGGCAGGGATAAAGCCTTCACCTGCGACTTGATACGTCTGCCAAGCCGCTAATACCTCATGCCAGAGTAAACAGGCGAACAAAAAGCTAGGGTTGGCAGATTTGCCTATCAAAATCCGCTCATCGGTATTTTTAAGCGCCAGCATCACAAACTTTTCACCAAGTGGCTGTTCTAGCACCACATCCAACATCGGCAATAATCCGTGATGCAAATGCTGCGCACGCAGGGCATTAACACTTTCAATGGCATGACCTGATAAAAATAGCTTAAGCATTTCATCGAACAAACGACTTGGTGGAACGTCTTGCAACAGATCGGCATTTTTGGCGATGGGCGCTTGGGTGGCAGCGTCAATTTTTAAGCCAAGTTTTGCGGATAATCGCACCGCACGTAACATACGCACAGGGTCTTCCTGGTAACGCGTTAGAGGGTCACCAATCATGCGCAATACATTAGCTTTTATATCCGCCACGCCATTGTGAAAGTCCAGCACTTCTTCATTGGTGGGGTTGTAATACAAAGCATTCGCTGTAAAGTCACGCCGCGCGGCATCGTGTTCTAAACTACCAAAAATATTATCGCGCAGAATACGGCCGCTATCGTTGGTTTTTGCATCGCCCTCTGTTTGATGGTGACCGCGGAAAGTGGAGACTTCAATCGTTTCCTGTCCCCACAACACATGCACTAAACGAAAACGGCGGCCAATAATACGCGAACGGCGAAATACGCGGTTGACTTCTTCTGGCGTAGCATTGGTGGCAATATCAAAATCTTTGGGTTTGTAGTTCAATAACAAATCGCGCACAGCACCGCCAACGATAAATGCTTCAAATCCCGCTTTTTGTAAGCCTTCGCAGGTTTTTAATGCCGCTTGGCTGATCAAGTTTTTATCAATTTTATGCGCTTTAAACATGATTTTTTTTGCCATGCTGGAATCAATGCTGTCAGCTTGGTTAATGGCCAGTTCAGCCTTTGTTTTTTTATTAAAAACTTTTTGCAGAAATCTTTTAATCATGTTGGTTTGATTGTCTTGATATGATCATTTTTGTCTAATTGTATTTTATTTATTTTTAAACGCATTTTGCCACAACACATCTGGCACGCCTGCTTCTTTATTCAATATGCGGCACAACACAAATAGTAAATCCGATAGCCGATTAATGTACTGCAAAGATATATCGGTGATTTTTTCCTGCGCATTTAAAGTAGTCATTTGCCGCTCGGCGCGCCTGCAAACGGTTCTGGCTAAATGACAGTATGCTGCTGCACGGCTGCCGCCTGGCAAAATAAATTCTTTTAATGGGTCAAGTGAGTCATTCCACTCATCTAAAGTGGATTCTAAAGCGGTGATGCGCTCAGCTTTAATTAATGTGTAGCCAGGCATGCAAATCTCGCCGCCCATATCAAATAAGTCATGCTGGACGCGGGTTAAACAATCGCTGATTTTGGCAGAAACTGGCTCGGTCAATAATAGGCCAATCACCGAATTCAACTCGTCTACATCACCCATCGCAACCACGCGCAAACTATCTTTCGCTACACGTGTGCCATCGCCCAAGCCTGTAGTGCCTGCATCGCCAGTGCGCGTGTAAATTTTGCTCAGCCTATTTGCCATTTAAAATCCTATATAATCCAAGCATTATAAATCATCCAAACCTATTTCGATGACTTCACTTTCATTGAATGCGCTTTCCACCAGCAACAGTAAAAATCCAATCGGCGTGTTTGATTCCGGCGTTGGCGGCATCTCGGTTTTAAAGCATATCCACACATTGCTGTCGCATGAAGACCTGCTTTATGTGGCCGATAGCAAATACGCGCCCTACGGCAGCAGGACTCCTGCAGAAATCACAGCACGTTGCTTTGAAATTGCCGATTTCTTAATAGCCAAAAATGCCAAGGCGCTAGTGGTTGCCTGTAACACCGCTACCGCCGCTGCGATTGATGCCATGCGCGCAAAATATGAGTTACCCATCATTGGCATGGAACCCGCCGTTAAGCCTGCAGCTGCTGCAAGCAAAAATGGCATTATTGGTGTGCTGGCAACGGTGGGCACACTCAAAAGCGCGCAATTTGCAGCCTTGCTGGAAAGTTATGGCAGAAATGTAAAGGTGGTCACACAAGCCTGTGTCGGTCTAGTGGAATGTATTGAGCGAGGCGAACTAAGTAATCAAAACACGCTTGATTTAATTCAGCAATATTGCAATCCGTTACTGGATGAAGGCGCAGATACAATCGTTTTAGGTTGTACGCACTATCCGTTTGTGCGCCCGCTTATTGAGCGGGTTGTGGGTTCGGATGTGGCATTGATTGATACTGGTGCTGCCGTAGCAAAGCATCTGCAAAAATGCTTGGAAGCGCTTGACTCGCTGGCAGAGGCTAAACCAGTTAACCAGTTTTCAAGTGTCACTTTTTGGACTAATAGTGAAGCTGCAAATCCCCAGCAAATTATTGAACAATTGTGGGGTAAAACTGCGCCAGTCAATTTTTTATAATCGTTATATGATTCAATAACTGATTAGCATAGAATTGCTCTGTGCGTTATCGCACAGAATTGCTTTTTATTACCAGCCACAATACTCATAAGAAGGTTTAGCAGGCAATTGCTATGCACTTCTAATTTATTATAAATTTTTGGAGGTTTACCATGATTAAAAAAACATTTACGTCCCTGTTCGCTGTCTTGTTTCTTGCTGGCACAATGGCAATGATTTCAGGCTGTAACACTGTAGAAGGCGCAGGTAAAGACATTGAAAGAGGTGGCGAAGCAATTAAAGATAAAGCCAGCGAAGAAAAAAATGACTAAATGCAGCTAGATTGCAGTTTAGGAGTGATTGTTTTCTTTAATCGCTTTTGAATGGTCCGATTCTTTAAAGCTAATGCTTGTAAAAAAGCATTAGCTTTTTTATGGTAATTTCCATTTAAAATGTTAATTGGTTTGATGTGATTTTATTTTTTCTATTCTCATTTTAACTGCTTCAAACAAAGGTCTTTCAGCGCTATTGGTTTGCGCGCACTCTGTTTGCAGCTGCCACAAGCTTTTAAGTATATCGTTATCTGCCGCGCTGACATTTAATGCGCAGTGATTCAATAATTCTTCCAGTAAGCAGGCAAAAGCATGTGATTCAATACGTTGCAGCTGCTGTGACTGCTTGAAATTGTCTGGCGGTAAAAAAGAAGCCGCGCCAAAATCCGTTAATACAACGTCAGCCAATGTGCTATTTTTGTGTTGATTAAACAATATATTATGCGCATACAAATCGCCGTGTGTAATACCGCTTGCATGCAAATGCGCGACTGCAGAAGCAATGCCATATGCAATATTCAATACAGCTGTTAATGGAAATTCTGTGTTATCGGCATATATGTCACGACTGCAGGATTCAAAATCAGGCGGGTTTGCTAGCACCGTCAAGTTGGCATTCAACAATGGTATTAGCATGCCAGATTCACCATGAGGATGATGGTTGGTAATCCCCACTAAGCCCAGTAAGTTAGGATGCTGCCCAGCAAGCGCTGTCGCATGGATTTCACAGCGCGGTAAGCCATCACTGGTTAAATCCGCTTTAAACATTTTGACTGCAACATCGCTGGTTTCAACAACGTTCGTTTGAGGTTGATTGAGTTGCAACTGCGCCTGGTAAATCAACCCCGAAGCACCTTCGCCCAATTGCTGCTGTATCTTCAAGCGATGCCAATCAATCTTAGGGATATGATGTGTTGAAATTAATTTTTTTTCAATGCTGTCGCTGAACGGATTGCCCGCATAAGCAAGCCAGCTCAGTTTGGGCAAGTCAAATAGCCACTCTGGCAGTGAATCAAATCGATTAGCAGAGATTCTAAGCAATTCCAGTTTTTTGCAGTTAACCAAGCTTTCCGGTAGTTGGTTCAGTTGGTTGCCAGCCAACATCAGCTTTTGCATATGCTGGCAATCACCAATGCCGTCTGGTAATTTAGTTAGTGCGTTATCCGTTAAGATTAACCAGCGTAAAGTTGCAGCAGGTATTGCGGAGTTTGAAAATTCCGCAATTTTGTTGGCTTTGAAGCCAATCATACTTAAATTTTCGCATTGTCCTAAAACTTCAGGCACATGTGTAAATTGATTAGATGAACAAAACAGAATCCGCAATTTATGCAGTTTATTTAAATCATCAGGTAAGCAATTAAGCAGATTGCCCGACAAATCAAGTATTTCTAGTGTATCGGCCAGTGTGAAGGTTTCTGCTGGAAAATCGGTTAGGTTGCAACAGAGTTTAAGCCGCTTGCTACCTTGTAATTTGCCTGCTTTAAGCAGGCTTAAAGTATCTTGTTGCAGATGACAGGGATTCACAAAAGGAGAGAGATTAGCTGCTTATGTTTTCTAGTGGTGCGAAATGACTTCGCCTGCTTTTAATCTGTATTGAGTACCGCAATAAGGGCAGGCTACATGGCCCGTTGCCGCAACATCTAAAAACACGCGCGGATGACTTGCCCAAAGCGCTACCTCTTTTGTAGGGCAGTGTAGAGGCAAATCTTTTGCAGTAACTTCAAACTCTTTAACATCGGACATGTTAATTCCTATTCACCAATCATTTAAACGAGTGTCAACCAATCTGCATGCTTGGCAGACTTGCCAGTGACCACATCAAAGAATAGTTTTTGCAATTGTTTGGTGACAGGACCCGCGCTGCCAGCACCGATATTGCGGCGATCCAGTTCGCGGATTGGCGTTACTTCTGCTGCCGTGCCTGTAAAGAATGCTTCATCGGCTGAATACACTTCATCGCGCGTGATGCGTTTTTCAACCACTTGCAGGCCGATTTCACCGGCTAATTGAACGATGGTGTCGCGCGTAATACCTTCTAACGCAGAGGTTAAATCTGGTGTGTAAAGTTTGCCATTGCGAACAATAAAGATATTTTCGCCCGAACCTTCTGCCACAAAGCCATCAACATCTAATAACAATGCCTCATCGTAACCATCTTGCGCTGCTTCTTGGTGTGCCAAAATAGAGTTCATATAGTTACCGTTGGCTTTGGCTTTGCACATGGTGATGTTGACGTGGTGGCGTGAGAATGAACTAGTTTTAACGCGGATGCCGTTATCCAAAGCCTCTTGGCCCATATAAGCACCCCATTTCCAAGCGGCAACAATCACATGCGTAGAAAGTGTTTTCGCCGAAATACCCATCGCCTCAGCGCCATAAAACGCCATTGGGCGCATATATGCCGATTCCAGATTATTTTCGCGCACGGCTGCTTTTTGCGCTTCCATCATCTCTTCTTTGCTAAATGGCATTTTCATGCCCAAGATATGGGCGCTTCTGAACAAGCGATCGGTATGTTCTTTTAGGCGGAAAATCGCAGTGCCTTTATCGGTTTTGTATGCGCGCACACCTTCAAAAACGCCCATGCCGTAATGTAATGTATGCGTTAAAACATGAGTGGTGGCATCGCGCCAATTCACCATTTTTCCGTCATACCAAATAACGCCATCGCGGTCTGCCATGCTGCCAGAAGTTGTTGCTGGGTTTGCCATACTTTTCCTTAACGCTCTAATTTTGCAAAACCGTTATTGTAAACTAAAAGGGCGAACTTCTTGATGCATGTTAAAATCAAAATATTGAATAAATACAGTGTTTAATTGGAGTTTTATTAATGAAAAAATTATTGTTGGCAAGCCTAGTTTTACTTCTAAGTGCATGTAATCCAGCCGCCCAGTCAGGCGCAGACAATGCCGGTGGATTTATAGGCACTGATATTACTGGAGCAGATTTCCCCAAACCCTTGGCATTAACTGACCACAATGGCAAAAAACGCACCATGAGCGATTTTAAGGGCAAAGTGGTGACGCTATTTTTTGGCTATACACACTGTCCAGACGTATGCCCAACAACAATGGTGGATTTGAAACAAACCATGAAATTGCTAGGCGACAAAGCAAATGAGGTGCAAGTGATTTTTGTGACGGTAGATCCAGATCGCGATACACAAGAGGTCTTGGCGCAGTTTGTACCATCGTTTGATTCACGTTTTATTGGCTTATGGGGCAGCTTACAAGAGACTGCCGAAACATTGGGTAACTTTAAAATTTACTATTCAAAAGTGCCCACTCAAACTAAAGGTGATTACACGATTGACCACAGTGCAGGCATGTATGTATTTGATAAAGAAGGAAAAATCAGGCTTTATTTAGATTACGGCCAAAAACCGGCAGATATTGCGAGTGATTTGAAAAAGCTGATGTAGTTAACGCTACATTCTGTGTAATTGCGGCGATAAGATTTTTAATTCTTTTTCTGCCAATTTGTAGTTGGGAAACAAATCTTCCACTACAGCCCAGAACTTGGCTGAATGATTCATCTGTTTTAAATGCGCCAATTCGTGGCAGATTACATAGTTAATGATATGCGGCGGCGCTTGCAACAGGCGCCAATTCAGCCGCACTTCGCCACGGCTATTACAGCTTCCCCAGCGCGATTTGGCGTTGGACAATGTGAGCGGCGGTATTGCCACATTTAGTCTTGCCGCCAAAATCTCTAATCGACGGCTGAAATCCAAGCCTGCTTGCTTTTGATACCACTGAATGACTTTGCGCTGGATAAGCGTGTGATTGTCAGGCGTTGGTGTAACTAAAGTTAGTTTATTTGCTTCAAGCACAGGCGCTTTATTACTGGTGTTTTGCACAATAATTAGCTGAATATCTTGGCCTAAATACAGCAAATGTTCACCATCAACCCAATTAACTTTATCAACTTTGTTCGCGTCACGCGCTTGCAGTTTATTCAGTATCCATCCCGATTTTTCCTGCAGAATCTGATTCAGCTGAAAAGCAAAAATGCGCTTTGGCGCGTGCACCACTAGTCCATCCGCGGTGATTTTTAGCCCAACAGTACGGCGTTGACGATGTTCTAATAAATACGAAATCGTTTCGCCATTAGAAAGTGTAAGTACTTGGTTTGCCATGAAAATTTTAGCTATTTAACACAAGCATTTCAGCTTCAATCCAGGCTTCAGTTAATTGATTTGCAACATCCGCTTTTAAGCCCCTAGTTAGGATTGCTGGCCCAATATGGATTTGAATCACGCCGGGCTTTTTAATAAAACTACTCTTAGGCCAGAATTCACCAGCGTTGTGCGCCACCGGCAGAATCTGCGTATTGGTGTGAGTCGCAAGCCATGCGCCGCCGATATGATATTTGCCGCGTTCACCGGGCGATTTTCGTGTGCCTTCTGGAAAAATGACTATCCACAAACCTTTGTTCAATCTATCTTTGCCTTTTCCAACCAATTTTTTGAGTGCTTCGCGTCCCGCACTACGGTCAATTGCGATGGGTGAGCTCATGGCTAATCCCCAACCGAAAATAGGAATCCACAATAGTTCACTTTTCATTACATAAGATTGTTCTGGAAAAATCGCTTGAAAAGCCAATGTTTCCCAAGCGGATTGGTGCTTGGATAAAATAATGCTCGGTGTACTGGGCATATTTTCTAAGCCACTGATTTTGTGTGTGATATTGCACGTAATGCGCAACCAGCAAATCATGCTGCGCGCCCAGCCTGAGATTAAATAATTACGCGTGATGGGGTTAAGCGGCAAAGCCAGCAGTGCAATAAACGTGAAAATAGGCGCAGTGATGACCTGACCCAAAAAAAACAACACAGAGCGAAAAAATAAGATCATTTTATAAAATCATTTTAATGGTGCAAAACAACCCAATATTTAATTTAAGCAGAGTGAGGGAGCGAATAAAATTGAGCAAAAAATAGGGTTAACTAAAATAGTATTAAGTAAATATTAAGCTGCTTGAGTAATAATATGCTGCACCGCTTCGGCTAAATCGGCGAACACTAACGTATTTTCTGGCAACTTTTTATCAGGAAATTGGCCTTGTGCCAGCGTTTCTTCGCCTTTGCCAGTGCGTACCAATATCGGCTTGCAGCCTGCATCGGCAAAAGCTTTTAAATCGCGATATGCATCGCCAATGCCATAAACTTCGTTCAGTTCTATCGAAAAGCGGCGGCCAATATCTTCTATCATGCCTATTTTTGGTTTGCGGCAATTACAATGGTCATCCGCCGCATGCGGGCAATAAAATATGGCATCTATGCGCCCGCCAACCAGTGCCAAAGCGCGATGCATTTTATCGTGAATGCTATTAAGAGTGACCATATCAAACAAACCGCGCGCAATGCCCGATTGATTCGTCGCCAAAGCCACACGAAAACCCGATTGATTGAGTAGCGCAATCGCCTCAAGGCTGCCAGCAATTGGAATCCACTCATTCGGATTCTTGATGAAATTGGCAGAATCAACGTTAATCACGCCATCTCTATCTAAAATAACCAATTTCATTTTATTCCCACCGTTAATTAGCCAGCTTGGATAAATCCGCAACGCGGTTCATGGTTTGATGCAAAATTGCCAATAAGCCTAAACGGTTTGCTTTCAGCGCCGCGTCATCCACATTGACCATCACGTTATCAAAAAAGTCATCTACCGGTGATTTTAGTCCCGCTAAAGCTTTAAGCGAGCCAGTGTAGTCGCCACTTTCAAATAATTTATCAGCTTCTGGTTTTACCTCAGTTAAAGCTTTATTCAATGAAATTTCTGCAGGCTCAACAAGTCTATCTTCTAATACTGTTTTATTAAATACAGTAGAGGCATCAAGCGCTTTTTTCAAAATGTTACCAACTCGTTTATTAGCGGCAGCTAAGCTCTCTGATTCAGGAAGTTCAGCAAACTTTTGCACTGCAACTAAACATTTTGGAATGTTAGATAAGTGTTTTGGATAAGGCATTGTACTAAGCACCGCATCTACTTGATTGCTTGTGAAAGACTGCTCTTTATAGGCACTTGCCAAGCGGTCAAAGACAAAGTCTGCAATGGTATGGTCATGTATATTATTTGCAATAACCCCAGGAAAAGCGGCGATGGAAGTTTTAATTAACCATAAAAAATCAATTTCTAGTTGATGGTCAATCAAAATACGGCTTAAGCCAATCGCATGGCGCTTAAGCGCAAATGGGTCTTTGTCCCCAGTTGGTATATTCCCAATTCCAAACATTCCAACTAACGTTTCTAACTTATCTGCCAAAGCCACACAAACGCCCACTTGATTTCGAGGCAACTCGTCACCCGCAAAGCGCGGCTTATAGTGGTCTTCAATTGCAAAAGCAACATCATTATCCAAGCCTTCATGTTGGGCATAGTAGCGTCCCATAATGCCTTGCAGTTCTGGGAATTCGCCCACCATATCGGTGACTAAATCGGCTTTGGCTAACATCGCAGCTTGGTCGGCTTTAGCCGCTAATTCGTTACCACCTAATTGCTGGCCAATCGCTTTGGCAATCGCTCTCACACGTTGTGTACGTTCACCTTGGCTGCCTAACTTATTGTGATAGACCACTTTATCTAAACCAGCGATGCGGCTTTCCAATGTCTTTTTACGATCTTGATCAAAGAAGAATTTCGCATCCGCCAAACGCGGGCGCACCACGCGCTCATTGCCGCCAATCACTGCGCTTGGGTTGGCTGGGTTGATGTTAGAAACGATTAGGAATTGATTGGTTAACTTGTTGTTGGCATCTAACAGAGGAAAGTACTTTTGATTGGCCTTCATGGTCAAAATCAAACATTCCTGCGGTACATCTAGATACACTTCTTCAAATTGACCCAGAAGCACATTCGGGCGTTCGACCAGCGCCGTCACTTCATCCAATAACTCTTCATCTTCAATCGGTTTTAGATTTTGCTTTGAGGCAGCGGCATTTAGTTGGCGTACGATTTCAGCTTTTCGAGTCGCAAAACTGGCAATCACAGCGCCTTCATCTAATAATTGTTGCTCATAATTGTCAGCATGTTTAATGGTAATCACAGGCTGTTTTGCTTCAAAACGATGACCTTGCGTTGTGTTGCTGGCATTCAAACCCAGCGCGTTTACCGCGATTATGCTGCTGCCATGCATGGCAACTAAGCCATGCGCAGGGCGCACAAAATTAACACTTTCCCAGCCTGGGTTTTGTGTATTATCATGCAATTGATAAGTCATCACTTTTGGAATAGGCAGTTTTGCGATTGCTTCATTCAATGCTCTCTGTAAACCATCTTGCAGCGTTACGCCTACTTGTAATACATCTAAAAACAAGGTGTTATTCTCATTTTTAAGGTTTGCAACAGCTGATGCATCAGCACCTAAACTTTGCAATTTTTTAATCAGGGCTGGAGTTGCGCTACCATTGGTGTCCAAGCCCACATTAGCGGGCATCAGTTTTTGTGATAATTGTTTATCAGCCGCTTTATCAGCCACATACTTGATATGAACAGCTAAACGGCGGGGCGTTGCGAATGCCGTGACAGCGGCATTTTCTAGTGTTAAGCCTTGTGATTTCAGCGATTCAAATAAAACGCTTGAAAACGCCTCGCCCAATTTATTTAAGGCTTTTGGCGGTAATTCTTCAACAAATAATTCAACCAATAGGTTTTTGTTATGTGGATTCTTTTCCATGCTTATGCTGCTGCTTTCTTTGCAATATCTGCTAATACTTCATCTGCCCAATTCTTAGGCGCCATCGGGAAGCCTAATCTAGCGCGGCTATCAAGATAACTGGCGGCAACAGCGCGAGCGATATTGCGGATTTTGCCGATATAGGCAGCGCGCTCGGTGACGCTGATTGCGCCGCGCGCATCCAGCAAGTTAAAGGTATGTGCGGCTTTTAATACTTGCTCATAAGCGGGTAGGGCGAGTTTTTGCTCAACTAAATAAGTTGCTTGTTTTTCATGCGCGATGAATGCGGTGAACAGAAAATCGACATCAGAATGTTCAAAGTTATAAGTCGATTGTTCCACTTCATTTTGGTGGAATACATCGCCATATTTTACGTTTTTAGAATATTGCAAATCGTAAACGCTATCCACACCCTGCAAATACATCGCCAAACGCTCTAAACCGTAAGTGATTTCGCCGGTAATCGGTTTGCAGTTAATGCCGCCCACTTGTTGAAAATAGGTAAATTGCGTCACTTCCATGCCATTTAACCAGACTTCCCAGCCCAAGCCCCATGCGCCTAAAGTCGGGTTTTCCCAATCATCTTCTACAAAGCGGATATCATTTTGTTTTAAATCGAAACCTAGCGCTTCCAGCGAACCTAAATACAGCTCTAAAATATTGGCTGGCGCGGGTTTTAATACGACTTG
>JAZKEJ010000140.1:0-10719 GCA_040387095.1 Pseudomonadota bacterium
TAAAATTAAACCAGATAAAAAATGCTTTTCCTACTAAATTATGTTCTGGAACAAAGCCCCAAACGCGGCTATCTGCACTGTTATCCCGATTATCACCCATCGCAAAATAATGTCCAGCGGGTACTGTTACGGCTTCGCCATTTTGTAATTTTTCACCTAAAGAGCCAGATGGATATTGGTTAGGAATATCATGCACCAGAATGTCATGCTCAATTTCGCCCAGCTGCTCTGATGATTGCTGCGCCGTCATGCTATTTTCTTGCTGGCTTCCATCAATATCTTTGAACGACATTGTATAAGTGTAATTGTCTAAAAACTTAACGTCTAATTTTTGCCCATTCAACGTCAAATGCTTGTCTTGATATTGAAGCACATCACCAGGCAAGCCAACAACACGCTTGATGTAGTCAATGGTTGGCTCTGGCGGATAATGAAACACGAATACATCGCCGCGCTTAGGCTGGTTCATTTCAGTAAATGTATTATTGAGCACTGGCACACGCAAGCCATAGGTAAATTTGTTTACTAAAATGTAATCGCCCGCCAGTAATGTCGGCATCATTGAGCCGGATGGGATTTTAAACGGCTCAACCAAAAATGAACGCAGTGTAAATACCAACAAAATAACCGGGAAAAAACTTTTGCTGTATTCCACATACCAAGGCTCGGCTTTATTGCCACGGCTTTTTCGTAATACCCAAATATCCAGCAACCAGATCAAGCCTGTCACCAGCAAAATTGCAATCATAAACAAAGCGAAATACATGCGTTAATACCCTTTTTTATTTAACTTTAAGTTTTTATTTGTCATCAAGCTTTACTTGTCTTTAATTTTATTTATCTTCGACTCTTAATATAGCTAAGAATGCTTCTTGTGGAATTTCCACATTACCCACTTGCTTCATGCGTTTTTTGCCTTCTTTTTGCTTATCCAGCAATTTACGTTTACGCGACACATCGCCACCATAACATTTTGCAATCACGTTTTTACGCATGGCTTTTACAGTTTCGCGCGCAATAATATTAGCGCCGATTGAGGCCTGAATTGCCACATCAAACATCTGGCGCGGAATCAGTTCGCGCATTTTTGCCGCGACTTCACGACCTCTATGCACGCTGGTTGCACGATGCACGATCATGCTCAGTGCATCCACGCGTTCGCCGTTTACCATAATATCCAGCTTTACCAAGTCAGCCGAACGGAACTCTAAAAATTCGTAATCCATTGAAGCATAACCTCGCGACACGGATTTTAATTTATCAAAAAAGTCCAACACGACTTCATTGAGTGGCATTTCATAGCTGAGCATGACTTGTCTGCCCATATATTGCATATTCTTTTGTATGCCGCGCTTGTTATTACAAAGAGTCATTACCGGCCCTACATAGTCTTGCGGCATCAGCAAATTCACATTAATCACTGGTTCGCGTGTTTCTTCTACGCGTGAGGGCTCTGGCAAACGCGATGGATTTTCAATTTGCACCACTGAACCATCTTTTAACAATAATTCATACACCACAGTAGGTGCAGTGGTAATCAAATCCATATCATACTCACGCTCTAAGCGCTCTTGTACGATTTCCATATGCAGCAAGCCTAAAAACCCGCATCTGAAACCAAAGCCCAAAGCGGTAGAGTTTTCAGGTTCAAATAGAAGAGAAGCGTCATTTAAACTCAACTTCTCAAGTGCTGTTCTTAATGCTTCAAATTGATTCGATTCTACTGGATATAAACCGGCAAACACTTGCGGCTTTACTTCTTTAAATCCAGCTAAGGGTTCTGCAGCTGGCTTAGTAGCCAAGGTAACCGTATCGCCTACTTTTGCACTCGCCAGCTCTTTAATGCCGGCAATAATAAAACCTACTTCGCCTGCTGAAAGCGCTGTTTTTTGTAAAGATTTTGGCGTAAACACACCCACTTGTTCACATAAAAACTCCGTATGCGTGGCCATTAAGCGAATTTTATCTTTCGGTTTTAGAACGCCATCCACAACGCGCACTAACATCACCACGCCCACATAATTATCAAACCACGCATCAATCACCAATGCTTTAAGTGGTTTGGTTACATCGCCCACTGGTGGTGGCACTTTTGCAATTACCGCTTCCAATACATCGCGCACGCCCAAGCCTGTCTTGGCTGAGCACAAAACAGCGTCAGATGCATCCACCCCAATCACGTCTTCAATTTCTTGCTTAACACGCTCCGGGTCCGCAGAAGGCAAATCAATTTTATTTAAAACCGCTGTGACCTCTACGCCTAAATCCAGCGCGGTATAACAGTTAGCCACACTTTGCGCTTCAACGCCTTGTGATGCATCAACAACTAACAACGCACCTTCGCAAGCAGAAAGCGAACGCGATACTTCATAACTAAAATCCACATGGCCAGGGGTATCAATCAAATTCAGTTGATAAATTTCGCCATTGTCGGCTTTATATTCCAAAGCCGCCGTTTGTGCTTTAATAGTAATGCCGCGTTCACGTTCGATATCCATGCTATCTAATACTTGCGCTTCCATTTCGCGATCGGCCAAACCACCACATAAATGAATAATACGGTCTGCAAGTGTTGATTTTCCATGGTCGATGTGGGCAATAATAGAAAAGTTACGGATGTTCTTCATGATGTCTTTTTAGGCTTTACAAACAAATTAAGCGCCTAATGCGCTTAATTTTCGATTGGTAGGATTTTACTACAAAGGCTTGATTAGGTTGTAAATAATTAACAAAACCATTTCAGATTGGATATTGCAGGCGAATGGTAAATATTAAAAAACCCGCCTTTGAGCGGGTCTTTTAATCCACTTATTTACTTAGTTACTTTTATCGGTACGTATATGGTGCTTTCACCGCGCAAAACGAGCACCGCAATAGTTTTACCTGCCGCTACAGCATTAATTTGCTTATTAAACTGCTCGACACTTTGGCTTTCTGAATTATTTAAACCCAAAATTACGTCGCCACGACGAATGCCTGCCTGTGCTGCAGCACCCGTACTATCTGTTACCAGCAAGCCATTTTTACCATTCAGTTTTTTCTTTTGTTGCGGCGTTAATTCTTTTAGTGTTAAACCAACCTTATTTGCTTCTGACTTTGATGGCGCTTTGCTAGATGCAACAATTTCGTTAGGGTCGGTCGGCATTTCACCCACAATCACAGTTAGATTTTTTACTGTACCTTTGCGTAAGATTTCTACTGGAACTGATTTTGCTGGCTTACTAGCGCCTACGATACGTGGCAAATCACTCGAAGTGACAATCGGCTTACTATCAAATTTAATAATGACATCACCTGCCTCTAAACCACTTTTATCGGCTGGACCACCTTTTTCAACACCGGCAATCAGCGCGCCATTAGTATTTTTCATACCAAATGATTCAGCCAGCTCTTTATTCAACTCTTGAATAGCGATACCCAACCAACCGCGTGTAACTTTGCCAGTTAATTTAAGCTGGTTAGAAATATCAATGGCCACATCAATTGGAATACTGAAAGATAAGCCAACTGAACCGCCAGAACGACTGTAAATCTGAGAATTAATACCAACCACTTCACCAGCTAAATTGAATAACGGGCCGCCAGAATTACCCGGATTAATCGCTACATCCGTCTGAATAAAGGGTACAAAATTCTCTTGCGGTAAAGCACGGCCCTTTGCGCTAACAATACCCGCTGTCATCGTATTCTCTAAACCAAAAGGTGAGCCGATTGCCGCAACCCATTGCCCAACTTTAAGTGCAGAAGGGTCACCAATAATGACTTTTGGCAGATTGGTGGCTTCAATTTTAATTAAAGCAACATCAGTACGTTTATCAGCCCCAATAATTTTGGCTTTAAACTCACGTTTATCAGACAGCTTCACCAATACTTCATCTGCTGCGCTGACCACATGCGCATTGGTTAAAATATAGCCATCGCTACTAATAATAAAGCCTGAACCGAGCGAGGAAGATTTATATTCCGGAACGCCTTGACCAGGCATGCCAGGCATTCCTGGAATACCGAAGCGCTTAAAAAACTCCTGTAAATTTTCGTCATCTGGCATGCCGGGAAAAGGCATAGTTGGATTACCACCGCCTTGCATCACTTGCGTCACGCTAATATTCACTACTTCTGCGCCATGTTTCTCAGCTAACTCTGTGAAATCGGGCAGGTCTTGAGCCATCGCTATCTGACTCGCGCCGTTGAATAGAAATGCACTGCTTAGCGTTGCAATCGTTAAAACTGTTGTAGAAATCCATTTTTTAAACATCTATTTTTCCTTACATCACACAATCGTTATATAAATTTTCTGTATTTCAATATTCACATTCAATCTCTTGAGTATTGACAAAACTTGTCAATACTATTGCGTTAACTTTATATTTTTCAAGCTGAATTTTAAAAAAGTAAAGCTGGGCGACTGTTAAGCGTGAGAATATTTTGCCATGCTGATACGCCTGTTGGCTGAATCGGCTATTTGTTCGAGACGGTTTGCTTTTTAAAACTGACCGCTTTAGCTATTTGCTGTACCGTTGCAAGCGGCACTTCGCCAACGACAATGACTTGGTAACCATCAATTACATTGGCACAAATATTGGTAGAACCGACTAGTTTATGCCCCATTTTAGGCCGCATGCCTTTGTTAATGGGCTCAATAAAAAGCGAAACTGAAGCAATACCATCTGAAAAAATCATTTGATTAACTGGCGACGTTCTTCCATTTACAATCAATTCCACATGGTCTACTTTAATATAGCCAGGTGGCAATTCAGCGACTATCCAGTCGGTATGTACCTTGCTAGGCAAGGCGGCATCTTCCATGACATAACTTTTACTCGCATCAATTTTAGGTTTAAACCAATTTAAATCGCGCGAATTGAGCATGCTTATTTCTTGAAAGGCAATCTGCTCTAAAGTTTCTGTTTTATCATTCAGCAAAGTCATCTTCACTAGCAAACCATACTCTGTATCTGTCCAGATTTTATAGCTATATCGATAAGCATCTTTTGGAATCAGCTCAATCACCTGCGCTTGACGGCCCGCAACATAATCCAGCATGCCAATACGTGCTACATAGCTTAATTTAAGTGATTGCAGGTTAACCGGCAGCATGGCGGGGAAAAGGTTTTGCCCACGGCGTTTTTCAATAATAACCTTGTCATTTTTGGGATGAAAAATAACAATATCGCTACCTTGACTAAAAACCTCACGCGGTTGGCCAACTTGCATCTTATTATCCAGAACCATATTGCGGGTAAATTCACGCCCGCTATCGTTCATATGTGTGATTTGCACAGAGCGTGCCTGACTACCGTTCTGGTAGGTAAAAATGCCTTGATAATTGAGTTCGCGCGCTGCAAATGCTGCTTTTTGTAAGATGAGCCATGCATCGTCGACTGCAAATGAATTTAAACTAAAACTGCTGAGTAATAGGACAAATGCAAATCGCAACATAATGACTATTGCCCTGTACCATTCACATTTGTACTGACATTTTGGATGTAATAAGCAGCCCCACTAGGCGCTGCGGCTTGGTGCGCCTCTAGATATTCAAATGGTATTGACTGGGCAATTTCAACTGGCGTCATTTCTTCTGAGCCGGTTAATTGTTGTTGTAACACCATTAACCCAACAAACATCACAGCGGCCACAGAAGCAGCAACTGACCACAATTGGTTGGATGAAAAACGTGACTTTTTGCTTACAATTTCATTCTCGACTGCGGACCTTGGTGCCAACACTGTTGGTTCAATGTCCAACGCATCCAACACTCGGGCACTAAAACCTGGGCTTAGATAACTATCACCCCGCATCGCATCACCTATCAAGTGATAATGCTGCCAGCAGCCCTTCAATTCACCGTCAGACTTAATGGATGTGATTAAATGCTCAGCACTCGCCACATCGAATTCACCATCGATTAGCGCAGATAATTGATCTTTCATTTTTTTACCTCTAACACTTAATATCTGATGCTTTAAAAGTAATCCCTAAAGCGACTTAACCTAATTTTTAATGCAAATTACCAACGTTTCCCGTCTGGCGTGTCTAATAGTGGCTTTAATTTTAAAGCGATTGTTTCGCGCGCTCTGAATATACGTGAACGCACTGTACCGATTGGACATTCCATCAAAGTAGCAATTTCCTCATAACTCAAGCCTTCTAACTCGCGCAAAGTAATCGCTGTACGCAACTCCTCTGGCAGGCTGGCAACTGTGTCATTCACCGTCTGCGCAATCTCTTTAGTCATCAACGCCGTTTCTGGCGTTTCCATGGTGCGCATTTCACTACCATCTTCAAAATTTTCGACGTCTTCAATTTCAACATCTTGCATTACCTGCGGGCGCCTGCCCATAGACACCAAATAGTTTTTGGCTGTGTTGATACCAATGCGATACAGCCATGTGTAGAAAGCACTATCACCTCTAAAGTTATGCAGGGCGCGGTAGGCCTTAATAAAAGACTCTTGCACAACATCTTCTACTTCTGCTTGATCACGAATCATACGTGACAGCAAGCGACCAAGCTTGCGGTGGTATTTTTCTACCAACATGCCGAATGCTTTTTTGTCGCCCTGCTGTGCACGCTCGACCAATACTTGATCAAGCTCACGATTTCCTGCACCAGAACTCGAATTTGAGCCACTGTGAATTGGCTTATCAGCCATTAGTCGTCCACTCCCGTTTGGATTCGTTTTATACCCGCCATTATACGCTTGCGGAGCAGGTTCTACGAAACTCGAGCGGGACAATGCCTCAATTTTACTTGTTTGTAACATTTATATCCTCCGGAATATCTAGTCACTCTTATCGCTATAAATTTTAAATATTTCACACATTTTTATATTACTAGCATATGGATAAGGACATGGATAAACTGTTATTAGTTCACTCAATCATATTAGTTTATGCCTCAATATCTAGATTCGACGAAGTTTGTTTATGCCACAACAATTTGATGTACTCATTATTGGTAGCGGCTTGGCTGGCCTTACCATGGCATTGCAAGTAGCAAACCATAAACGCGTGTGCCTAGTGAGCAAAAGAGAAATATCAGATAGCGCCAGTAGCTGGGCGCAAGGCGGCATCGCAGCGGTATTGAATAGTGACGACACCATTGAAGAGCACATTCAAGATACTTTAATTGCAGGGGCAGGCTTGTGCGATGTTGAAGTCACGCGCATGGTTGCAACACAAGGATTTGATGCAATTGAATGGCTGATTAATCAGGGCGTTGAATTTACGCGAGAATCAAACAACAGCAGTCTTCACTTGACGCGCGAAGGCGGACACAGCCACAGACGTGTGGTACACGTGGCCGATGCGACTGGCCAGGCCGTACAAAAAACCTTGGCGCAAAAAGTGCGCGAACATAGCAATATCACGATATTAGAAAATCATATTGCCATTGATTTATTAACAGCAAAAAAACTCAAAAAAAATGCGACAACCGACCAATGCATGGGTGCTTACGTGCTGGATAACAGCACTGGCAAAGTCATCACCATTACCGCGCAGCAAACGGTTCTAGCCACAGGCGGCGCTGGCAAAGTCTATTTATACACGACCAATCCAGATGTCAGCACAGGTGACGGCATTGCAATGGCGTGGCGCGCAGGCTGTCGCATTGCCAATATGGAGTTTATTCAGTTTCACCCTACTTGTTTATACCATCCGCATGCAAAATCTTTTTTGATCAGTGAAGTCGTTCGCGGCGAAGGTGGCTTATTAAAATTGCCTGATGGTACGCGGTTTATGCCAGAACACGATTCCCGTGAAGAATTGGCGCCGCGCGATGTGGTGGCACGCGCGATTGACTTTGAAATGAAAAAACGCGGTTTAGATTGTGTGTACTTGGATATTACACACAAGCCTGCGGCATTTATTCAAGAACATTTTCCCAACATTTATGCGCGTTGTTTAGAATTGGGCATCGACATTACTAAGCAGCCGATTCCCGTTGTGCCAGCAGCACATTACAGTTGCGGCGGTGTGATGACAGACTCAACTGGCGCAACCGATATTGCCTGCCTTTATGCCATCGGCGAAACCGCGTGTACTGGTTTGCACGGTGCAAATCGATTAGCTAGCAATTCATTATTAGAGTGCTTGGTTTTTGGCCAAGAGGCTGCAAAATCCATATTAAGTGCCCCTGAGCAAACTTTCGGACCACTACCGCATTGGGATGAAAGTCGTGTGACCGATGCCGATGAAGAGGTGCTGATTACGCATACCTGGAACGAATTGCGCCGTTTTATGTGGAATTATGTCGGCATCGTGCGCACCAATAAGCGCTTAAGTCGCGCGTTGCATCGCATCCATATGCTGCGCGATGAAGTACATGAGTTTTATAGTAATTTCAGGGTGAGCAACGATTTAATCGAACTGCGAAATTTATTGCAAGTGGCTGAATTAATTGTAAAAAGCGCCATTGAACGCCACGAAAGTCGCGGCCTGCATTACAGTAAAGATTATCCGGAATTATTAGATGAAGCGATTCCGACTGTTTTAGAACCTTCTAAATATTACAGTTTGTTAGATAGCAAGCACGGGCATTAATATTAGTTATTTTCGTTTTCAATTAGCATTTATTTTTTATCTATTTTTAAGTGTTAACTTAACTGCTCACAGCAGCGACTTAACGCCTAAAATCACCTATTTTTATGATGGCGACACCGTTAAAGTAAAAGACGCAATAAGTGAATACAAACTACGTTTAACTGATATTGACGCGCCGGAACGTAATCAAACTTACGGCAAAGCTGCGCGGCGTGCGCTGCTTAATTTATGCGAAAACGCAGATATACGCGTTTATATTATTGGCAAAGATAGATATCAGCGCAATGTGGGAAAGCTCATATGTAACAATCAAGACGCCAGTGTTTACATGATTAAAAATGGCCACGCATGGTTTAATAGTCGCTACTCGATGGACTACACACTTGATTTAGCTGAACAGAATTCTCGTGCTAATCAACTGGGATTATGGAAACAAAAAAATCCAATACCGCCTTGGATTTGGCGGCAAAAAAATTCGCATTAACCATTCCAAAACAAGTCGAATCAAACTTTTGCCACATTTTTAGATTAAAATATCAGCTTAACTTTTTTAAATTTTTCAGGAAATGAATATGCAAGTCGCCATGAACACCGTTGTTACCATGACTTATGAACTTAAAAATAGCGATGGAGAAGTGCTTGAATCCAGCGCAGAACCCGTTGCTTACTTACATGGCGGATATGACAATATATTTCCAAAAGTAGAAGAAGCCATGCACGGCAAAAATGTGGGCGATGTGGTTGAAGTCAGTTTAGAGCCAGTAGATGGTTTTGGCGAATACGATGAAGAATTAGTGCAAATTGAGCCAACAAGCGCTTTTCCGGCTGATGAACTGAAAGTAGGCATGCAGTTTGAAGGTGAAGATGATACAGGTGAAGTGATTTTATACACAGTGACCGAAATCGCCGATGGCAAAGTAGTAGTGGACGGCAATCATCCTTGGGCTGGCGAGCGCTTATTGTTCAAAGCCACAGTTACCGATGTGCGCAGCGCTAACAAAGAAGAAGTGACACATCAACATGTGCATGGCGCGGGCGGGCATCATCACTAGCAAATTTTAAGTTAATTAACCTATTAACTTTGCCAAAAACTAAACACGATAAAAACATAGAAACTTCATATTCTCCAAGTTTTTATCGTGTTAAATTAATCTAGCTTAGATTTTTCAGCTTATATATTAAATCTAATGCCATTTTAGGTGTTAAGTCATCCGGCTGAATCGCTTCTACAGCATCAATTAAGGGGTGCGATGTCAAAGTTTCCGGCTCACTATTATTAATAAACATATCGGGTTGCTGTGCATTTTTTGCAATCTGGTTATTTTCTAATTGGGTTAATTTACGCTTTGCAATCGCAACCACATTTTTAGGAATCCCTGCCAGTTGTGCGACTTGTATGCCGTAACTCATATGCGCCGCGCCCTCTTCCACCTTGTGCATAAACACAATGGTTTTACTATCACCTTGGCCGTGTTCCACTGCGTCCAAATGTATATTCGCCGCCTGTTTTGCTTCATCCACAATGCGCGTCAGCTCAAAATAATGCGTGGCAAATAAAGTATAACTTTTATTTTTTTCCAATATCTGTTTGGCAACTGCCCACGCCAAGCTCAGTCCATCAAACGTACTGGTACCGCGCCCTATCTCATCCAGTAACACTAAGCTTTTGTTGGTCGCATGATGCAATATATTAGCGGTTTCAGTCATTTCGACCATAAAAGTAGAGCGTCCACCAGCCAAATCATCAGATGCGCCAATTCGGGTAAAGATGCGGTCAATCTCACCGATTTTTGCGGCATTTGCTGGCACAAAGCTGCCGCAATGCGCCAGTAACACAATCAGCGCAGTTTGGCGCATAAATGTGGATTTTCCGCCCATATTTGGGCCAGTAATCAACAATAATTGGCGATACGGATTAAGCACCACATCATTACTAATAAACGGTTGACTGTTATTGGCGACAGAAATACTTTCCACTACGGGATGCCGCCCAGCTTTAATATCAATACCTGGTTCTTGACTAAACTGCGGCTGCACATAATTTAAAGCAAGCGCACGCTCAGCAAAACAACACAAGACATCTAAGCTGGCGACCGCGCCGCTATTAGTCTGCAACGCAGGAATAAATTCAGCCAGTTTTTCGATGACTTGCTCATACAACATTTTTTCGCGCGCC
>JAZKEJ010000141.1:0-353 GCA_040387095.1 Pseudomonadota bacterium
TAATTCCTCTGGCGTTTAGGAATATATTGTGAGCCATATCAATAAAAACACCACAAAACACTAACAACAAAACAAGCGATGCTAAGTTGAAACTAATGTTTTTAACTGCTTGTTTGCTTTTGTAAAAATACTTAATAAAAAATAACAGGAAAACACTACCAATCAGACCAATTATTATAACTTCTCCAAAATCTTGGCCACGCAAGCTTGAATTAAGTGGGTCTGTTCCGAAAAAATAATTGCCAAGTGCAGTGCCGACTATTTCATGTATTCGATTTGAGTCATCTAATAACATGTAAGTGAAAAGTAAACTCCAAACGATAAATATATAATCACCTGTTTTTTTAAAGACT
>JAZKEJ010000141.1:363-19497 GCA_040387095.1 Pseudomonadota bacterium
TTCCATTAAAATCCTCAAATGTCAAAGATGAGGTACGTTGAAAATAATAATAATAATAATAATAATAATAATAATAATAATAACTCTTTTAGGATCCAATGGATAACGGTGAAGTTAAATTTAAGACTTTAAATAGTAGCACTGCAATAGCAAGTTCCTTGCAGTACTGAAATATTTCTGCATAACCAAAATCTTTAGTTATGTCAAAAGAATCATTGGTGATTAAGTCAGTGTTGTAGTTTAACCAACTCGCTATTATGAAAAATAAATCAAGGAATGTAAGCGTTAATAATAAGGATATATAAAATCTATTTGGTTCTAGTAAATCAATACTTAAACTATTATTAATTGGTTTCATTTTTTTATCCTATTAATAAACTGTAATATACATTTTATTAATAGGATATTCAGTAACCCATATGGTAGTACTTAGCGGCTAGATATATCCCCAACCTTTACTCTAGCTTAAAAGCCTTGATTTAAATTTAGCATAATTTTTATTAAACCTTGTGATCTATTCAACACCTTGGCTTGCCAAGTAATCTTCATAATTACCGGTGTAATCCACAATTCCATCGGCTTTAATTTCTAGAATACGCGTTGCGATTGAGCTTACAAACTCACGGTCGTGACTGACAAAGAATAGCGTGCCTTTGTATTTATCTAAAGCAGTATTGAGCGCTTCAATCGATTCCATGTCCATATGGTTGGTCGGTTCATCCATCAAAAGCACATTCGTTTTACCTAGCATTAATCGGCCATATAACATGCGGCCTTTTTCACCGCCAGATAGCACTTTGACCGATTTTTTAGTATCGTCGCCGCCGAATAATAAACGACCTAACATGCTGCGCACCACTTGGTCGTCATCGCCTGCTTGGCGATAAAGCGTCATCCACTCAAACAAGTCCTGACCGTTTTCAAATTCGTATTCATGATCTTGCGCAAAATAGCCAATATTGGCTTTTTCTGCCCATTTCACTTCACCATGTTTAGGGTGTAAATCTTTGGCCAAGCAACGTAGAAAGGTAGTTTTACCAATACCATTTTCACCAATAATCGCTACTTTTTCGCCAGCCTCGAACATTAATTCAACATCATTGAATAATATTTTATCAAAACCATGACTGACTTTTTTAAGCTCTACCGCATTACGATGCAGCTTATCGCGCTCGTCATATTCAAAGCGAATAAACGGATATTGACGGCTGGAAGGTTTGAATTCTTTAATTTCAATTTTATCGATTTTCTTAGCGCGACTAGTGGCTTGTTTCGCTTTTGACGCATTGGCAGAGAAACGGCGCACAAAATCTTGTAATTCCGCCACCATTTGTTTCGCTTTGTCATTATCTTTGGTGGCTTGCGCGCGTGCCGCAGTGCTTGCTTCCATGTAATCATCGTAATTGCCTGGATACATGGCGATTTTGCCGTAATCCATATCGCAAGTGTGCGTACAAACTTGGTTTAAAAAGTGTCTGTCATGCGAAATAATCACCATAGTGCAATCGCGATTATTCAATACATCTTCTAGCCAGCGAATGGTATTAATGTCCAAGTTATTGGTCGGTTCATCTAGCAGCAAAATATCTGGGTTTGAAAACAGCGCCTGTACAAGTAATACGCGCAATTTCCATCCTGGCGCGACAGCACTCATCGGTCCGTTGTGCTGTTCGATAGGAATGCCTACGCCTAATAATAATTCGCCTGCACGTGCTTCAGCGGTATAACCATCATATTCTGCAAACACGCTTTCTAATTCTGCGGCATGCATATAGTCATCTTCTGTGGCTTCTAAATTCGCATAAATAG
Source organism: Pseudomonadota bacterium (assembly GCA_040387095.1). Classification (GTDB taxonomy): domain Bacteria; phylum Pseudomonadota; class Gammaproteobacteria; order Burkholderiales; family Methylophilaceae; genus Methylotenera_A. The sequence continues at coordinate 2,173 of JAZKEJ010000141.1, forward strand.
CATCGCGTTCTTGCATGGCCGCCCACATTTGTTCATGGCCCATCATCACAACATCTAATACGCGCTGATCTTCATAAGCAAACTGGTCTTGACGAAGAAACGCCATACGTTCGTGGCTATCGATTGAAATATTGCCAGCGCTGGGAACTAATTCGCCAGCTAATATTTTCATGTAGGTAGATTTGCCACAACCGTTGGCGCCAATCAAGCCATAGCGATTACTATCGCCAAATTTAACCGATATGTTTTCAAACAGCGGCTTGGCGCCAAATTGCATGGTGATATTGTTACTAATTAACACAGTGATACCTTAAAAAAATATTTAAAAACTTAGAATGGATTATTTAGAATTTGTTATAAATGATGACTTCGGCAATATCCAATTGACCAGCGCGGGGCATTGCCGGCTTAATTGCTTTGCCAACTGTGATAAACATAGCTGGCGTATGGTCTGCAGGCAGGTTTAACAACTGACTGACGGCATCAAAATCAAAGCCATCCATTGGACATGTGTCGTAACCCATTTCTTTTGCCGCCAGCATAATCGTTTGCGCGGCAATTCCGCAGCTACGCATGGCTTCATCGCGCTGTGCACGTTCATTGTTTTCGTAATAATGACCAATTGCTGGGACTAAGTATTCTTGTACAGCTTGTGGCGCATTTGCCCAATAACGGCTTGGTTGCTTAGCCCATGCTTGTAAATCAGCAGTCAACACAATCAGCAGTGACGCTTCTTCTACTTGTGCCTGATTCCAGCTCACAGTACGAATTTGTTGACGTAATACCGGGTCATCCACCACAACAAAGCGCCAATGCTGAATGTTAAAAGCAGTAGGCGACAATATGGCAAGCGATAATAATGACTCGATTTCGGCCTGTGTCATTTTGTGAGTGGTATCGTAATGCTTGATCGAGCGGCGAGTCTGTATGGCTTCAATAACGTTCAAAATGCTTAATCCTAACAATCATCAACATGGATGAATATTCTAAAATAATGCTTAAAAATAGCGTTTTTAGTACGTTTACAAATTTTAGTACGGTTATAAATATTGTATTGCTGTAATGATTAATTCTTGGTTGCCAGCAGGGCGCAACCAAGTAACTGCATCATCCAGTTTATGCCCAATAAGCGCTTGGCCAAGCGGTGATGTATAGCTGATTTTATTAGCTTTAATATCTGCTTCATCTTCGCCGACAATCGCATACGTATGGCTTTCACAAGCTTCATCTTCCACCGTTACGGTCGCACCAAACACCACTGTTTGACTATCCGCATTTGTTTCTGCGCTATGAGCTTGAATAACAATCGAGCTTTCTAAACGAGCAGCAACATAACGTAAATCACGATTAACAACTGCTAATTGCTGTATTGCCGTTTGGTCATCTTTTTTGCTGCTTAGATCTACACGCTGTTTTTCAAGCTTTTCTGCAAGCGCTTCTAGCTGATGATAGCCATTAGGCGTGACATAGTTGGCATGCAGGCTTACGGGCCGTTCCGGTACATCAGTACCAGCATGTTCTAAATCATCTTCTTTAACAAATCCGCGGCTCATAAAATTTTAAGCCAAGCTTAGCAAATTGATAAGCTTGGCTTTTTAGGCTTAATTTTAATTAAATCGGTGTATCAATAAACTCAATCGCAACATCATTGTATGCGGCTAAATCGGTTAATTTTTGGCGCGTTTGTTTTGCGCCAATCACAATCACTTTAGAACCACCTATTTTTTGTTTGTTATTAGTCATGGCTTTCGCCAGCGTAGTTCCCATTAATGACTCATCTTCACCTGCCACAATCACCGTGCGTGTTTTAAGCGCAAGACTACTAGCGATAGCGGCTACTTTGCCATTGTTAATGCCTTTTTCAACTGCACAATTGGCTAAACGTGGCGCGACAAATCCTTTGGGCGCATCAATAAAAACCAAGGTATTTTTTTCATCAGGATATTTGGCATTTACTGTATTAAAAATCTTTTGTGGCTGTTGATTGTAAGCGTGCTTATCGGTGACACAAGCTGAAATGGCTAGTGTTAGTAGACTTAACATAACAATTTGCATTAATTTCATTGCGCTATCCTTTTTTAATCACATCGCATCATATCATATGGAAAAATCGTAACCTATTGATAAAACTAAATAAGTCGCTTATTCCCACTCTATCGTAGCAGGCGGTTTTCCAGAAATATCGTAAACCACACGATTAATGCCACGTACTTCATTGATAATTCTATTCGACACTTTGCCTAATAGCGCATAAGGTAATTCTGCCCAATGTGCGGTCATAAAATCGCTGGTCACAACTGCTCGCAGCGCAACAACATAATCATAAGTGCGTCCGTCGCCCATCACGCCCACTGACTTAACCGGTAAAAACACTGCAAAAGCTTGGCTGGTCAGCGCATACCAGGATTTTTCCGTTTTTTCGTCGACAGTGTTGCGTAATTCTTCAATAAAAATGGCATCTGCACGGCGCAATAAATCGGCGAATTCGGTTTTTATTTCACCCAAAATACGCACACCTAAACCTGGACCCGGGAAAGGGTGACGATAAACCATATCGTGTGGCAAACCAAGTGCAACGCCCAATTCGCGTACTTCATCTTTGAATAAGTCTCGCAATGGCTCCAACAGTTTCAAGCCTAAAGTTTCAGGCAAGCCGCCTACGTTGTGATGACTTTTAATAGTGACGGCTTTTTTGGATTTCGCGCCGCCAGATTCAATCACGTCTGGATAAATCGTGCCTTGCGCAAGATAAGTGGCGCCTTTATGTCCGCCAGTTCCTGCTTTTAATTTAGCTGCTTCATTTTTAAAAACTTCTACGAATTCGCGGCCAATGATTTTGCGCTTGGCTTCAGGTTCACTAATGCCCTTTAGGTGACCCATAAATTGTGCGGTTGCATCCACGCGAATCACATTGACATGCAAACGGCCAGCGAACATTTCCATCACCATATCGCCTTCATTCAGGCGCAGTAAACCGTGGTCTACAAACACACAAGTAAGCTGGTCGCCGATGGCGCGATGAATTAAGGCTGCCGCAACACTTGAATCTACACCGCCCGATAAGCCTAAAATCACCTCTTCGTCACCCACTTGTGACTTGATTTTGGCAACCGCTTCCTGAATATAGTCATCCATAACCCAGTCTGGCTTTGCCTGACAGATGTCGAGCACGAAACGCTCCAGCATGGCTTGGCCTAGCTTGGTATGTGTGACTTCCGGGTGAAACTGCACACCGTAAAATTTGCGTGCTTCGTCTGCAAAGGCGGCGATTGGCGTTGTATCGTTGCTGGCAATCACTTTAAAGCCAGCAGGCAGTTCCGTCACTTTATCGCCATGGCTCATCCATACGTCAATCAGGCCATGGCCTTCATTGTTGACTCGGTCTTGAATGTCTTTGAATAAGGCAGAATGACCGCGTGCGCGGATTTCCGCATAACCAAACTCGCGTTTAGCACCGGCTTCTACTTTTCCGCCCAATTGCTGCGCCATGGTTTGCATGCCGTAACAAATACCTAAAACCGGTATGCCTAATTCGAATACCGCTTTTGGTGCTAAGTCTGTTTCAGCTTCGTAAACACTGGCGTGACTGCCAGAAAGAATGATTCCATCAGCATTAAAGCTTTTGACAAAATCATCCGAAACATCGCAGGGATGGATTTCGCAATATACATGCGCTTCACGCACACGTCGTGCAATCAATTGTGTAACTTGAGAGCCGAAATCGAGAATAAGGATTTTTGAATGGGACATGTTTAATCAATACTAAAAGTTAAGGGCAAATGGTTTTATCAATAAACCATTCGCCCTAATTTAAATAAATGAATCAATCAGATGCTAGTGACTTGTTTAACCTAGTCAATTCTATAATTAGGTGCTTCTTTGGTAATCTGCACATCATGCACATGACTTTCACGCATGCCAGCACTGGTGATTTGCACAAACTCCGCTTTTTCACGCATTTGCGTAATATCCGCGGCACCTACATAGCCCATTGAGGCTCGCAAGCCACCCATTAACTGGTGAATCACTGCCAACACGCTGCCTTTGTAAGGCACGCGGCCTTCAATACCTTCTGGTACCAGTTTGTCGGCATTACCATTATTGTCTTGGAAATAGCGGTCGCTAGAGCCTTTTTGCATGGCCCCAATACTGCCCATACCACGGTACGATTTATACGAACGACCTTGGAACAACTCTACTTCACCAGGCGCTTCTTCAGTACCTGCAAACATGCCGCCTAGCATCACGCTGTATGCACCGGCTGCAATGGCTTTTGAAATGTCGCCAGAAAAACGAATGCCACCATCCGCGATAAATGGCACGCCTGTGCCACGCAAGGCTTGTTCTACATTGCTGATTGCTGAGATTTGTGGAACGCCGACACCGGCAACGATACGCGTTGTGCAAATTGACCCTGGGCCGATACCCACTTTAACGCCATCAGCGCCTGCATCTACAAGCGCTTTCGCTGCGTCTGCCGTGGCAATATTGCCACCGATAACTTCAATTTTCGGATAGTTTTTCTTCACCCAGTTAACACGGTCTAACACGCCTTGCGAATGGCCATGCGCCGTATCGACGACAATCACATCCACACCAGCCGCGGCCAAAGCGGCAACACGTTCTTCCGTTTCTGCGCCAACGCCAACGGCTGCGCCCACTCTTAATCGGCCTTTGCTATCTTTACATGCAAATGGATGGTCATGCGATTTTTGAATATCTTTTACTGTGATTAAACCTTTAAGCGTATCTTGCTCATCAATCACCAACACGCGCTCCAGGCGATGCTGATGCAATAAATGAATCACTTCTTCTTTGCTAGCACCTTCGCGCACTGTAATCAAACGTGCACGCGGCGTCATAATATTGCTAATCGCTTGATCTAAATTCGTCTCAAAACGCAAATCGCGATTGGTGACAATACCGACTATCTTGTCGCCATCTACCACTGGCAAGCCGGAAATCTTGTGTTTATGCGTTAAAGCCAAAACATCGCGCACTGTCATGTGCGGCTGAATGGTAACAGGATCATTCACAACGCCAGATTCAAAACGTTTAACGCGTGAAACATGCGATGCTTGTTCAACAGCTGTCATATTTTTGTGGATAATACCTAAACCGCCTTCTTGTGCCAATGCAATCGCTAATGGCGCTTCAGTAACGGTATCCATGGCGGCAGAAACCAGTGGGATATTGAGTTTGATATTGCGGGTAAGTTGCGTACTCAGATTAACTTCGCGAGGCATAATCACAGAGTGTGCGGGAACTAATAAAACGTCATCAAAAGTAAGAGCTTGTTGCAGCAAACGCATGAGTATTCCTTATTTCCAAAACGAGATTATACCGATTTGCAACACTTATTAAAAGTTGAACCAATAATTGTGTTAAGAAAACTGTGAAGGATTAGCCATTCATAGCTAAAATTAGCATAATTACGTAAACTTAAACTAGTTTATAGCCGTTATTTAATGTCAAAAATGTGATGTAACGCTGTTTGGCAATTGCAGATAACAAGCAAAAATGTTTTTAAAAAGATTGGGAATCAAATGAAATTGAACCATTGGATTATGGCGTGTGCGGTTTGCATCGCATTACCAACTTTAAGCTATGCAGAAATTTATAAATGGAAAGATAAAAACGGCCAAATCCGATATAGCGATACGCCGCCACCTTCTAACATTAAGCTTATAGATGTCAATGGTAAAAAAATCCTTAAATCAACTGGACAACAGCCTTTGTCTAATAACCCGAATGTGCCGCCAGCACCAGTGCCAGAAGCTGCAGCGCCGAATGTGAATGAAACAGCGCCAGTAGAAAGCCCAGAAGACACAGCTGCGCAGATACGCCAGCAAAATGCAGAAACAGAAAAAAGGAATAAGCAGGAAAAAGAAGCGCAAGCAAAATTGAAAGCTGAAAATTGCAAAGTCGCAAAAGCCAACTTTGAATCTTACTCACAAGGTGGACGGATTTACAAAATGAACGAGAAGGGCGAGCGTGAATACATGGGTGACACCGAGTTAAAACAAGGCGCAGATAAAGCGCGAGCTGAAATGGCTCAATATTGTAATTAACGCGCTCATCACAAAATGTGTGAACAATGAAATTTAACTCTCACTATTAATGGTTAAATTTATGAAAAACTTAATTACTTTTTAGTGTTAATTTTTCTGCCGCAGCACGCTGTCTGCGCGCTGCTTTTGGATCGGCAATTAATGGGCGATAAATTTCAATTCGATCTAGATGACGCAAATTCTTATCTAATTTAGATATTTTGCCGAATATCCCGACTTTATTCACAGTTAAATCAATTTCAGGAAATTTTTGCAAAATACCAGACGCGTGAATAGCCGCCTCAGTGCTGGAATTTTGTGGGACCTTTACTAAAATAATCAGTTGCTTATCTGGTAGCGCATAAGCAACTTCCACCGTCATTAATGTTTCAGTCATGTTTAATGCTAGTTTTACATGCACTATTTTTCGGCATATACCTTATTTGCGCGCGCAACAAATCCATCTACAAAAGTATTGGCAATATGGCTAAAAACGGGTGCAATTATTTTCTCCAAAAGACCGTTTGCGAATTCATAATTCAACTGGAATTCGATTTTGCAGGCATCAGGTCGCAGCTCAATAAAATGCCAATGCCCATCTAGTTGCTTAAACGGCCCATCCTTTAATTTTATCTGCATGTCATATGGAAACTGTTTCAGATTTTGGGTGGTAAAGTTTTGCTTTAAGCCATGAAAATTGATATGCAAAGTTGCGCTGGTAGATGTTTCAGTGCGTTCCAGCAAATCAACCCCGCCGCACCAAGGTAAAAATTTAGGATAATCTTCTACCGCATCGACCAACGCATACATTTGCGCGGCAGAGTGCATTACCAGAACCGTTTTTTCAACCTTATTCATTGTGCTTTTAGTATCTTAGTCAAACTAGCGTAAAATGCTATTTTAAGTTAAAACCAAATAAATGTTTGCAATATGAGCATCGCCCAAAATAAAAAAGCTTTTTTTGATTACTTTATAGAAGATAAGTACGAGGCGGGTATTGTGCTGGAAGGCTGGGAAGTTAAAGCCATCCGTGATAATCGCGTTAATCTAAAAGAAGCTTACGTCATTATCCAGCGCGGTGAAATTTATATCATCGGCTGTCACGTTACGCCATTAGGCGCAGCTTCTACGCATGTGCGCCCAGACGCAATCAGAACGCGTAAGCTATTGTTACATAATGAAGAAATCATCAAGCTGATTGAAAAAGTAGATCGCGCCGGTTACACCATTGTGCCGCTGGATATGCATTTTTCAAAAGGACGCGTAAAAATCCAAATTGGTTTAGCTAAAGGTAAAAAACAGCACGACAAACGTGATACTGAAAAAGCCAGAGATTGGGAGCGCGAAAAAGGTCGCATTATGCGCGAGCATAATAAATAGTTTTTGAACCAACTTTAGTGGTTAAGCATCTATAGATAACTGTTGAATATTAAGTCACAAAGCTAATAAAGCCAAATTAGCTTATATAAATCGGCGTATAATTGAATTCTGTTTTGGGGCTGACCAGGTTTCGACGTGGGTTACAAAGCAGTGCAGGGCATACCGAGGCTCAGATTACCTCGTAAATACAGCTGAAACAAGTATAGTCGCAAACGACGAAACTTACGCTCTAGCAGCTTAGTTCTGCTAGACGCTGCACCATCTCTCCCGTGGGGTGGGTGGCCTTAAAACCATCGCAGCGTCATATACACGGGATACGTTTTACGTTGGGTTACTTAGCGTAAAATTAACCTTAAGGTGACTCGTGTGCAAACTGCTTGTCTGTTGGTGTGTTGCACATTAAATCAAACAACAAGGCTAAGTATGTAGAACTGTCTGTGGAGGATTTACGGACGCGGGTTCGATTCCCGCCAGCTCCACCAATACAACGCTAATGGATTGATTCCATTAGCGTTTTTTTTGCGACTTTCAAATGTGACACCACTTTTAATCTGGTTTTAGGGCAATCCTTGCGGCAAATTACTAATCTCCATGCCTGAAGGGTCTTGCGCAATGGTTTTGATATTTCCTGGAATTACAGAATGCAACAGGCTTAAATTAAATTTGGCAATCTGCAAAGTTGGGTTAAGTTTTAAGGCTTGTTCATAAGACGTTTTTGCTTGCAGATAATCGAATTTTGCTTCTTCTTGTATCGCGCCATCTGCGGCAACTATCCTTTGTAAGCCTGAGCGAAATAAATTGTTGGCGATGTTAAAATGAATCTGGGCTTTTAAATCCTGGTTAACTTCAAATATCTGTTCCTGCTGTTTTTTTGGCACTTCCAGCAATTGGCCAAAGCCTTGCACGGCATGTTTAAAATTAGCCGTTTTGCCTTGTTGATAGGCATCGGCAAATTTTTTATGGAAAGGGTAGTTTTCGTCATTGATTACTTCGCCGGAAAGTAAGCTGCGATTGACGGTATTGATTTTGTTCATCTGAAAAGCTTCGTAAGCCGTTCCCAGCAAACCTGTTATCAATACCAGGCACAGTAATTGGTTTTTGCGTTTTATGCGGTTCGTCATTCGTGTACCCTTAAATTCTTAACAATCAAAATAAAAATCCCTAACACCATGGCAATGATGATGAATATGGTTGAATAGTCGTAACCCGCAATGACTTCTGTGTACTTAATGGCTTTTTTCTCACGAGAATCGATATCGTTAATCGCAGATTGCAAGGTTTCCGGATTATCGGCTTCGTAAGCCTTGTATTTAAGACCTAAAGATTGGAAGTATTCATGCAGCACGATTGAATTTGGTTTGCGCGCTTCTTCGTATTCCGCTTTAGAGAAAATGCTGGGTTCGCCTGGCTCGCGCAACATAATCCAATAAATGCTCAGCTTGCGGCTTTTTAAACGCTCGCTTAATAAAAATTTGACGCGCGGGCTTAGTTTTCCTGCACCATCAGATAACAAAATAATCGCTCTGGAACCAGAGCTTTGAATATTATCGAACATACCAACTGCCTCGGTTAAGCCCGAGCCAATGTTGGTTTGATTCAGTGAGGGGCTGGTTGCCGCTACGATAGCCGCATAAATCGCATCGCGATTGGTGGTGATTTTAATACCGTACAAAGCGGAATTGGTAAATCCGACTACGCCCATCATGTCATCGGGTCGCGAGTCAATAAATTGCGTGATAATTCTGCGCGCTGCCCCAGATTTTATTTCCGCCGCATGCCCGGAAGAATCTCCCGCAAATGGATGATCCATACTCACACTGCGATCGATCACCATGACGGTTTGCGCGCCTTTACCCGTGCGCTCAACTTGCTCATCTGCACCACGCGGTGACGCGATGGCAATAATGATGCTTGTTAACAATAAAGAGACGATTATTTTAATCGCCAGATTCAGCCTATCTGAAAGCCGGTCTGCCGGCATCATTTCCAGCCAAGTGTACAGTTTGCCTTGATGGCCTTTGAGCCAGAATGGTAGCAATGCGAGCGGTAAAAGTGAAAACGCCCAAGGATTTAAAATCTCCATTAAATGCCTCGCTCACAATCACGCAACTGCTTACTTAACTGCACCAAACTGGCAATAACTTGAGCGCTATTTCGCGGCTCAGTTGCATACAAAGATTGATTCGATGCTTGAAAAAACTGTTCAATGCTATCTTTCATTTTTCTGAAACTAGGGCGCAAAGTGACAAAATGCTCAATATCGCGTGCAAAAATATTGGCGCCATAATGCCGATTAAACGCTTGGTGAATGTAAACCAAGGCCTGTTTTTCATCTTTGGCGCTTTTAGCGTGGCGCGTTTTGGATAGGCGTTTAAGCTGGCGATGCGCTTTTGCAAAAGCGCCTCCCATAAATGGTAGCCATTCGCCGTCTGCATTGATATAAATCAAAGCCAGCAGACTAATAGTTAACATACTTAAAAACGCAAAAAACCGCGTTTGATGTGATTGGATATCGACCAATGGCGGTTTGAAATCTGGCTGCAGATTTTTTTGTGCGGCTTCGATACCGCCGGTAACCAAAGGCGAAAACCAAAAATGCCATGCCGGTATCGCCAGCGTACTTGGCTCGACACCTTTTGATAACGCAAATTTTTCTGCCGGCAATTGCATGATGGATGGTTTTTCAGCGCTCGAAAATAGCTGATAACTCAGATTGACCGTATATAAAGTGTGTGTTTTCTGCTGATCACTTTCAATATTGATATCGACTAATTCAACGCCATTATTTTTTGTGCCTTTTTTGGGGAAAGTCGATATTTGATAAGCCGCTGGCACTTTTAATACCATTTTTCGGGTTAACTTATCACCAATATGTACGCCATAGCTGGTGCTTGGGTTAACCAGTGTGATTATTTTAGCGGCAGAAACATCAGTTTTTGCCTCTTTTGCAATCGCAAATGAATTGCTCATTATTAAGCACACCAAAACAGTGATGGCGAATAAACACGGCAAGTAAGTTTTTTTAGAAATTATATTTTTCACTGGCATAAGTTTCATCAATTTAGGTGTTGCTCAAAATAATGGGTCATGGTTTCCGGCTTGTAATCCGCGTTCATAAACAGCGCAGGGCTTTCGGACTTAAGAAATAAAGCTTCTAGCGCGTGCCTGCGTTCGCTAAATGCTGATAGAAATTTCGCTCTGACTTCATCCCTAAAAAACAGGGTTTTATTTAAACCGGTTTCTGGATCTATCATGGTGCCGAATCCAAATTTGGGTAGTTTTTTATATTCGCTGTCGTCCCACAACACAATTGGGATCACTTGATGCGCAGATAGGGCAATCAGTGTTTTTTCGATGATAGCTAACGGCATATGAAAGTCAGAAATCCAAAATACCAAGCCTCTGTTTTGGCCTAAAAAGTTGGGCACGTCAGCAATACCTTCACAGCCAACGTGCATTTTTTGATAATCGTGCAATTGTGCAATCGTCTCATTTGCCTGGTGAAAATTGCGACTGAGCGGCAAGGTGAAATCTTCCAGCACATGACTGTTGTAGCCGATAAAGCTGAATACATCACCTGCCAGATAAGCTGAGTTAGCGACTGCGATTGAGATTTCAATCGCTTTATCCAGCTTGCGCTGGTTGCTTTTAAACTGCATGGAGCTGGATAGATCGCACAGCGCATAAATCGGTGTTGTGCTTTCCTGGTTAAATTGGCGCACTTGCACTTGTTCAAATGGATCGCGCAATGTTTGCCGAATATCCATACGTCTTGCATCTGGATAATCGATTAAGTTTGCATTGCCGCGATATTCCAAACCAAGACCGCGCTGTGAACCACGATGTTGCCCCAGCTGCAGGCTTTGCGATTTCCAGGGCACAAGGTACTCAAAGGGTTTTGCGTAGAATTCATCTGAAGATGATCGAATATGTGGGCGCATTTGTTTAACTCTATTTATGGTTAAGCGGCTTTGCTAAAAGTTGCACTAGGCACAGCCACAGTGCTCATAATATTGGCGGTTAGTTCACGCGCAAGTGCTGTTCTGCGATTTTCATACATGGCGTTGAACACTAAACGATGCGAAATAACTTCATGGAATATGGCATGAATATCTTCAGGAAACATACTGTCGCGATTATTCAGCCAGGCATTCACACGCGCCGCCTTCAGCAACATGCCCATACCACGAGGGCTGGCACCTGTTTGCACCACACGCGTTACATCTACGCTGTCCATTTTTACACCAAATTTTTCCGGGTGCTGCGTGGCATCCCACAAATCCAGTGCGTATTCTTCCAGCACATCGCTGGCTTTAATGTGATTTTGCAATTGATCGGAAAACGCATTTAATTGATCAAACCGTAAAATATCGCTTTCTACCTGTTGCGTGAGTTTTTCTGCATGTTGGAATTTTGTGTCGAATATTAACGATTTTTTCAACTCTCTATCGCTGGGAATCTCAATTGGGATTTCCATCATAAAGCGATCACGTGCGGCAGAAGGAATCTCAAACGTTTCGTTTTTTTCGACTTGGTTGCGGTCCGCAAACACAATCATATGCGGCATGCGATATTCTTTTTTAAAGGCGCTTACGTGGCGCTCTGCCATCACGCGCAACATCAACGCATGCACTTGCGGGCGCGCGCGGTTGATTTCGTTAAAAAAGAACACCGATAGATTTTCACCAGCCCGCAGTAACGGACCTTCATCTATTTTTGGGCGACCATCGTCACCTAAATAAGTGTGGTAGATTAAATCGTTTGGCATTAAATCCACGGTGCCTTCGATACGCTCGTACGCACCACCAATACCACGCGCAATTGATTGCAACAGTGTGGTTTTACCCACGCCTACGCCGCCATCTAACAATACATGTCCGCGCGCGAAAATAGCGGTATTCATCAGCCGAATCGCTTTGCTTTGGCCCACAATGACTTTATTCACTTGGTCTTCAAGTTTTAATGCGTGACTGCGCCAGTCGGTGAGTTGAGCATCTAATGGTGGTGACATGACATTTCCTTTTTTACAGTGTGTTAAGAATAATTTTTTGAGATAAATAATGTGTTAAGTCGCATGATTGTCACTTCGCCTGTGTTTAAAACGATAGAATAGATCGGGCAAATAAGTGCTTAACACGGCAAAAGCGGCCAGCAACAAGTACAGCCAGCGTAGCGAATAAGCGGTGACAAATTTCGCTGCTGGGGTTTGTGATTGAACAAATTCGTAAAACTCAGGCTTGTCAGCACCTTCGATATATTGGCCTTTGATTTCTGTCGCCAATTGTTTCAAATAATCTGCATCTAACTTCGATAAGTAACGGTCGTATTCGGCATAAGCAACCGGTGGATCTGGCTCGTCTACACTGGCGTCAGAATAAGTCACGGCTGCACCTACGATTTCTGCACCTGCATCGGTACCCCAATAACCAATAAACTTATTATTGGTATTAAAGCGTTTGATTGGAGCCGATTCACTGCCGCCAACGCCCACAAAAACGACATTTTGACCAATGCGCACATTGCTGATATCCAGTTTATTAATGGCATTGGCTTTTGGCGCTTCGTCACCATCGGTAAAAAATAGCATTTGCGCGGGAATATTCAGATAATCAAAGGTAGCCTCGGCGGCCTTTATGCCAAATGTAATACGGCTATTACCAGCCCAAGCCATGCGCCATTCCAATTGGTCGATTGAATCAGTGATAATGTCAAAGTTTTTGCAAACCTCAATGGGCATAAATAGCAAAGCAACATTTTCCCCGGCAAATACGCCCACACTGACATAAGTGCCGCAAGGCGAGGTTTTGACGATTTGCCTCATCAAGTGTTGTGTATACACCAGCCGACTTACCGGCTCATCATTTACTTTCATGTCTTCTGCGTTCATGCTTTGCGACACGTCGGCCAGAAGTAAATAGTTATGCACTTCTTGCTTCATCTGGATTTCGGGCTTGATCAATGCCAGTAGTAATAAGCCGATTGCAAATGAGTACAACAGCGTTTCGTAATGTGCTTTTAATAATGCAATACTAATTTTCATGCGCCGCTTAATCCAGTTAAAATATGCTGCTATGATTAAAATACTTTTTGATTTACTTGTTTTATTAACAAGCTTTTCATTGACTAAACCTTAAGTTATAATACAGACAGGTCTGTTCATTTTTTAAAAAGTATATTTGAAAAAAAATGGGTAAGCAAGTTAATTTAAAAAATATTTAAATAATCTCAGGAAGATGCGCGATGAATCGAAATAACAGCTTATTCATTAACCGTTTTAGATTCTTAAATCTAGACGGTTTAATTGCATTTTTTCATCAAAAAACAGCTTTAAATATTGCCAGTACAAATACACGCATGTTAAAGCTTTGTGGTTTGTTAACGCATTGGAATATACAAAGAATTTCGGCGAACAATATCCAGAAACGAACGCAGGTTCTATCTATTGAAGATATTCAGGCATTGAAAACATTGATTCAAGCTGAAATCAATAAAACAGATGTTAAACATCCGGTAATCATTGCAGATCAACTTTTGTTTTTAAGCATTGGCGCTATACAAATAGAATCGCAAAATGGCTCTGACGCAGCCTGGCAGCTGGTGCATAAAACCATACTTAGTTTTAATCAGCCCGCTAGTAATAATCAATATTATGCATTTGGATTTTTAGCGTTGCTGGTGATGATGTGTGCAAGCATTTTTTTGCATAACCCAACAAAAACGCAGACGATTGAAACGACACCGTTGGGCAATTTTACAATGACCAAAGTGGTTAACCGAACCGACCCGGTCACCATCAGCATGTTGCAACGTGCTTACGCCAAAATGCAGGCAGGCACTTGCCGCTTAACACAACCAGATAGCTTGCCGCCCGAACAGCAACGCGCTTTTTTGACGTTTGTAAACGATGGCGTTATTGATGTATATCATGTAGAAAATTTAAGGTTAGCGATTGATTATGTGAATTGTCTGTATCCGCAAGAGTTCCTTCACCCGACTCCATCCTATGGGAATACGTTATAAGGAAACAAAATGAATATGCGCGAAAAAATACTGGTAACTGCGACCGATCTTTTTGAAGCTAAAGGCATTCAAGCCTCGGGTGTAGATACGATTGTTGCGGGAGCCGGCGTTGCTAAAGCCACTCTTTATAAGCACTTTCCCAGTAAGAATGATTTAATCACCGCTTATCTGCGAGAAAAGTCTGACCGCTTCTACGATTGGCTTAATACAAATCTAAGCTCTAAAAAAGCTCATTCGCTCGATATTTTGATCGAATTGTGCGAACTGGTAGAGCGCTGGATCTCAACGCCAAAGTTTCATGGCTTACCTTTTCATATTGCTGCTATCGAGTTTCCTGAAACCAGTCACCCCATCAATCAGTACTCGGCTGTATTATCGTTAGAACTGCAAGGCTATTTATCAAAGATTGCGGCCGTTGCCGGGGCAAAAAATCCCGAAACGCTTGGGCAACAGCTTACTATTTTATTTGAAGGTGCCGCTTTAGTGGAGCGGCTAAACCCTAATTCAGGGTCAGCAAAACGCGCAAAAGAGGCCGCTATAATGCTTATTCATGCTTCGGTTTAGCTTTGTTAGTGGTTAGCTTAAACAAAGCATAACTGTGCTTTTTAGAAAAATAGCTATTTATTTGTAGATAATTTTCTTAATAACAAGTCACCATTTAAAACATCATTAGTTTGTGACCGCTTGACAATATTTCTATATTTGTGGAATTATAGAATATATGGATATTCAAATAGCGGTTTTACAACTCTCATCTATCGCACAAGAGGCGCGCTTAGAGATATTTAGATTACTAGTTCAGGCTGGGTCGGAAGGTTTGTCTGCGGGGAGTATTGCCGAATCGCTACAGATTCCAGCCAGCACACTGTCTTTTCATTTAAAAGAATTAAGCTATGCGCGATTGATTCATTCACGGCAGGTCAGCCGCTTTATTTTCTATTCCGCCAATTATGAGGCGATGGAAAACTTAATCACTTATTTAACTGAAAATTGTTGTGCTGGTCTGAAAAACTGCAATCCCATGTCAACATGTGAGTCAAAAAAGGAAGCCTAAAATGAAAAGAATGCATCTGCATGTGTCTGTTGACGACATGACAAAAAGTATTGAATTTTATAACAGTTTGTTAGGCGTTGCGCCAACAGTAGTTAAGTTGGATTACGCAAAATGGATGCTGGATGACCCTTTGGTTAATTTTGCAATCAGTAACCGAGGTGCTGCACCTGGTTTAGATCACATCGGTATTCAGGTTGAAGACGATATGGAATTACTCGAGATTAAACAGCGTTTAGACAAAGCAGAGTTAAACATGCTGACTGAGCAAGGTACAACTTGTTGCTATGCAAAATCGGATAAACATTGGGTGCAAGACCCATCCGGCATTGCTTGGGAAGCCTATCGCACATTAGAAAGCGCACCAACATTCAGCGCACAAATAACGGCGCAAACCAGCGTTGCATGCTGTGTGCGTGCAACTCAAAAAATCCAGTTTTCTGCCAGGAAATAGCCATATGGAAGTGAATGTAAAAAGTCTGAACCAGTTGTCAGCAACTAAACCAATCATCAGCAAATTTGAGCGTAATCTTACTTGGTGGGTGTTGGGCTGTATTGTGGTAGGCATTGCATTGGGAGAAATGTTCCCCAATTTTTTCCAAGCAATTGGACGTTTAAAAATCGCTGAAGTGAATTTGCCGATTGCAGTATTGATATGGTTGATGATTATTCCAATGTTGCTAAAAATTGACTTTAGCGCAATGAAAGAAGTGCTTATTCACAGTAAAGGCATAGGCATCACGCTATTTGTTAATTGGGTGATTAAGCCTTTTTCAATGGCGCTACTGGCATGGATTTTTATACGGCATCTGTTTGCTGGTTTGCTGCCAGTTGAGCAAATTGATAGCTATATCGCCGGGTTGATTTTGCTGGCGGCGGCACCTTGCACGGCCATGGTGTTTGTTTGGAGTGGATTGTGCGGTGGCGAGCCTAAATTTACGCTTTCACAAGTGGCCATTAATGATGCCATTATGCTATTTGCATTTGCGCCATTAGTTGCGCTATTGCTGGGCTTGTCCAGCATCACTGTGCCGTGGAATACCTTATTTTTATCTGTACTATTGTTTATTGTAGTGCCAATTATTATCAGCCAGATATTACGACAATTATTGCTTACCAGAGGACAAAGTGCTTTGGATAAAGTGTTGATAAAAATACATCCAGTCTCTTTGTCTGCATTACTAATCACGCTTATTTTACTGTTTGCGTTTCAGGGTCAACAAATACTGGCTCAGCCAATCATTATCGGCCTTCTGGCCATTCCAATAACGATTCAAGTGTATTTCAACTCAATGCTGGCTTACTGGCTGAATAAAAAGCTTAAAGTTGCACACTGCGTTGCTGGCCCATCCGCCTTGATTGGCGCATCGAATTTCTTTGAGCTAGCTGTTGCAACTGCAATTGCTTTATTTGGATTTAACTCTGGTGCGGCGCTTGCCACAGTTGTGGGTGTGCTGATTGAAGTGCCAGTCATGTTATCCGTAGTCGCTATCGTTAATCGCAGTAAAAATTGGTATGAATCTAATAGCTAATTGTTGGGATTTTAAAGATGAATATTTTATTTTTATGTACAGGTAATTCTTGCCGTTCAATTTTGGCCGAAGCCACATTTAATGCGTTAGCGCCAAAAAATATGCATGCAATAAGTGCAGGTAGCAAACCCACAGGTGAAGTGCATCCGCGTTCTATTTCCTTACTCGAACGAGAGGGCGTTCCCACAAATGGCTACCATAGCAAATCATGGGATGACCTTGCCGTTACACCCGATATTGTTATCACCGTATGCGGAAATGCAGCAGGCGAAACTTGTCCTGCATATTTAGG
>JAZKEJ010000142.1:0-4339 GCA_040387095.1 Pseudomonadota bacterium
GCCAATGGTGGGCAACAATGTTTCTCACGCACAAAACAAAACAAAACGTCGTTTTTTACCGAATTTACAAAATCGTAAATTTTGGGTTGAATCAGAGAATCGTTGGGTGAGTATGCGTATTACGAATGCTGCTTTGCGTACAATTGACAAAAACGGTATTGATTCTGTGTTAGCAAAATTACGCGCCGCTGGCGAGAAAATTTAAGGTAGAACAACATGCGCGAAAAAATTAAATTAGAATCAAGTGCTGGTACAGGTCATTTTTATACCACTACTAAAAACAAACGTACTATGCCAGAAAAAATGGAAATCAAAAAATTTGATCCAGTGGTACGTAAACATGTTATCTACAAAGAAACAAAACTTAAGTAATTTAACGACTTAAGTAAAAAGCCCGCAATTGCGGGCTTTTTTATTGACTGCTGGTGTACTAATTAGTCACTTCACGGTTTATCTCGCACTATACGAATCTCACGTTGCGGAAATGGAATGGAAATTTTATTCGCCTCAAAAATACGCCATATTGCCAAAAATATTTCTGATTGTAATGTAGCCGACCCCTCTTCAGGATCGGGTATCCAAATCGATAACATCAAATCAATGCCGCTTTCACCAAAGCCTTTAATGTGCACAATTGGCTCAGGCGTTTTTAGAATGCGGGTTTGCCCTTTTGTTGCATCCACAATCAATTGCATGGCTTTTTCCAAAGGGCTATCGTAGCTAACCTGAATAGCCATCTGTACGCGTGCCTTGTGCTCTGCATAAGAGTGATTAATAACTGGATTAATAATGAGTGTCTCATTTGGCACAATAACCTGCGTGCCATCCAATTTTTTCAACACTAAATATCTGGTTCTTAAATCTGAAATAACGCCATAATGTTTGTCATCAATTGTAACGACATCGCCAATCTGCATGGATTTATCTAATAGCAAAATAAAACCGCTCACGTAGTTGCTCGCGATACGCTGCAAGCCAAACCCCAAGCCCACACCCAGCGCACCGCCAAAAACGGATAGCAGTGTGATATCTAAGCCGACCGCTGACAGCGCAATCAGCAAAGCAATAGACAGCAACACGATTCGAATCAGCTTGGTCAAAACAACGCGCATGTTGACGTTCATCTGCTCTGTGCGCATTAATTTATTTTCAAACAGGCGACTCACCCAAAGTGCGATAAAAATTGTCACGACAATCGTGAGTAATCCCTGCATAACCAACAGCAAGTTGAGTGGATTTTTGCCTATATTGAATTGAATTTCAGCAAGTGCTTGCAGGATTTGCGGTAAAACACCAGTTAAATGCAAAGCCAGCAAACCCCATATGCTCCATGCGGTGACGCTTTCTAAGGTTTTAAGCCAGCCGCCAGGCGAAAATAAATAGCGGATAAAATAGACGATTAACCGAATTGCCATCATGGCCAAGAACAGTCGGCTTGCTAATTGCAGCAAACTGACATGTTGCCAATCTGCTAGTATTATTTGTCCTATCAGAACGATAATTAAGCTAGTCAAAGGAAATAGGACGCGATTAACGCTCTCTATCGCAACTTTCCAGTGATAAGGCGCATGGTCCATCACATACTTCTTTAATGCGCCATTAAATATTTTAGCTGTACCAACTGCAATCGCAATCACAACCAGTTGCCACAATACTGCAGGAGTGGATAAGTCTGTTTGAATTTCTTGCCAAATAAGATAAATTTCGTTGTTCATGCTTAATCATTAACCAAGTTATAACAAGAAAATAGTAGCTAATCCCAGAAAGATAAAAAAGCCGCCACTATCTGTCATCGCTGTAATTAATACACTAGAACCCACTGCAGGGTCACGTCCAAATTTATTCATTACCAGCGGAATTGTCACACCCATTATTGCCGCTAGTAACATGTTAAGTGCCATTGCTGACATCATCACTAGTCCCAAATGGTAGTTACCATATAATATGTAGGCAATCAGACCTAGCACACTACCCCAAAACAATCCATTTAAAAGAGCTACGCCGAGCTCCTTCTTAATGAGAGACTTCATGTTATGTGAGGCGATTTGGCCCAATGCTAAGCCACGTACAATCATTGTCGTTGTTTGATTGCCAGAGTTGCCGCCGATTCCCGCTACGATTGGCATTAAAGCAGCAAGTGCGACGATTTTCTCAATGGAATTTTCGAATAATCCAATAACGCGTGAAGCGATTAATGCTGTAATTAAATTAATAGCCAGCCAGGCCCAACGATTTTGTACAGATTTCCATACTGAGGCGAAAAAATCTTCCTCTTCACGCAAGCCGGCCATAGACAGCATGTCTGAGTCGGATTCTTCTCGAATGTAATCCATTATCGCATCCACTGTGATACGTCCAACTAGCTTATTATTCTGGTCTACCACTGGAGCCGTAACCAAATCATAACGCTCAAATGCACTGGCAGCTTCATCTGCCACATCTTCCGGGTTAAACACCACTGCATCTGCAATCATCACATCTGCAACGTCTGAGTCTAGGTCATTTACCACCATGCTTTTCAGGGGTAACACGCCCAATAAAATGTCGTGTCTATCTACCACGAATATTTTATCAGTGTGGTCTGGCAGACTACCTAGGCGGCGTAAGTATCTTAGAGCGACTTCTAGAGTGATATTTTCACGTATCGTGACGATATCGAAATCCATTAATGCACCAACCGCATCATCAGGATATGAAAGGGCAGATTGTAAGCGCTCACGATTTTGCGAGTCCAAACTGTCCATCAGATCTTGCAAGACATCTTTTGGCAAATCAGGGGCTAAATCTGCCAACTCATCTGTATCTAATTGCTCAGCAGCAGCCAGCAACTCGTCTGAATCCATATCGGCGATCAAGCTCTGTCTAACCGAGTCGGATACTTCTAATAAAATATCGCCATCACGGTCAGCTTTGACCAATTCCCAGACTTTTAAACGCTCATATAAAGGCAGTGCTTCTAAAATATAAGCAACATCGGCAGGGTGTAATGCGTCTAGCTTTTTTTGTAGCTCACTATCATTTTGTTTGTGAACTAACAGTTCAACTAAATCATGTTTAGGCATATCCTGTTTGTGTACAAGACTTTCTACCAACCTGTGTTTCTCTAGCAAAACAATAATTTGCTGTAAACTTTCGCCCAAGCTTTCTTTAGATGTTTCTTTTAATTCTTGTTTATTTGTCATGTAAAGCTCTGCAATCTATTACCAACATTAAACGTTATTATGATTTATTTTGTGTGTTGCCAGTCTGTTTTTGCCTTATTTACTGCAAAATTATCACTTATATATTAAGCTTAACTGACCGCACCCATAAAAGTAGCTGAATTGACTCAAAAAATTTATTTATATAGCACAACGCACTGTCACCTATGTGAGCTAGCACAGTCATTATTAGACGACTCAACAGCATGCTTAGTAGAAGTAATTGAAATTGCGTATGATGAATGCCTTGTAATAAAGTATGGCACGCGCATTCCAGTAATAAAGCGTCAAGACACCCAAGCTGAACTGGATTGGCCGTTTAATTTAGGCGATATCATGCAATTTTTACAAAACTAGAATGGATATCGCAGATAATAAAAAAGCCAGCATTATGCTGGCTTTTTTATTATTAACTTAACCTGAATTATTCAGTAGTAACGGCTTCAGTCGTTGTGTCTGGACGATCAACCAACTCAACCAAGGCCATTGGTGCGTTGTCACCGTTACGGAAACCGCATTTTAGAATGCGTAGATAGCCACCGTTACGTGCGTTGTAACGTGGGCCTAATTCGCCGAACAATTTACCCACGATATCACGATCGCGTAAGCGACTAAAAGCCAAACGACGGTTCGCTAAAGTAGCGTCTTTGCCTAACGTAATCAGAGGTTCGGCAAATTTGCGTAACTCTTTTGCTTTTGGCAAAGTCGTTCTGATGATTTCATGACGCAGCAAAGATACTGACATGCTGCGGAACATAGCGGCGCGATGGCTGCTAGTACGATTTAATTTACGATTGCTATTACCGTGACGCATAGTAATTCCTTAAGTTTCTTTTAATATTAAGCGTCAATTAATGACGCTTTTTGGCTAAACTTTAATTAGGCTTTTTCTAAGCCAACTGGCGGCCAGTTTTCTAATTTCATACCCAGTGTTAAGCCTTTAGTTGCTAATACATCTTTAATTTCATTTAAAGATTTGCGGCCTAAATTAGGTGCTTTTAACAGTTCGTTTTCGCTACGTTGAATCAAATCGCCAATGTAGAAAATATTTTCCGCTTTTAAGCAATTTGCTGAACGCACAGTCAACTCTAGATCATCCACTGGACGCAATAGAATTGGATCAACTTGTGGTGCAGATT
>JAZKEJ010000143.1:0-26519 GCA_040387095.1 Pseudomonadota bacterium
CTAGGGCTTATCAATAAGGGTATTCCGGCGCTTATCTAGTCTGCAATCAGCCACCGATTTATTAACAAATTAACGCAATTTATTATCCAATTTTTAACAGGAGTCATTACATGAGCAATATTCAAACAGAAATTACCGCAATCAACGCAAAATTTGACCAAGCCTTTAATAGTAAAAAACCAGCCGATATTGTGCAACTATATGATGCTAATGCAACAGTAATGCCAGCTCCAGCTGGCGCGCCGGTTAATGGTGTAGAAGCAATTCAAACATTTTTTGCAGGCTTGATTGAAGCGGGTGTCATTGATCATAAATTGACATTAACTGAAGCGGTAGCCGATGGCAATCTGGCATATCAACGCGGTACCTGGGCTGGCGCGATGATTGATAACGAAGGCGCCAGACAGACGTTTGGCGGCAACGTACATGTGGTTTATCGCAAACAAACAGATGGCGGCTGGAAAGCAGTGACGCATATTTGGAATTAATCTATTGTAAAAAATACTCATCAAGCTAAAGCCTGCAAATACATGGAAAATACGAAAAAAGTGACTATTCGCGCATTTATTGCGCTAATGCTATTAACTATTATTTGGGGCTATAACTGGGTGGTGATGAAAAGTGCGCTGCAATATGCAGGGCCTTTTCAGTTTGCAGCGCTGCGTACCTTTTTAGGTGCGTTAGTGTTGTTTGTAGTGATCTATTTCACCAAAAGACCTCTAGCTTTAAAAGAGTTTCCCACCATGTTGGTGTTGGGTTTATTACAGACAATTGGCTTTACAGGATTGCTGATTTGGGCATTGGTTGAAGGCGGCGCTGGCAAAACCGCGGTGCTGACTTACACCATGCCGTTTTGGGTGATGCTATTCGCTTGGCCGATGTTAGGCGAAAAAGTACAAGGCTGGCAATGGTTGGCTGTCGTTTCTGCCGTGTTTGGCATGCTGTTGATTTTTGATCCGCTACATATCAAAGCGGATGGGTTTAGTATGTTTTTGGCGATATGTTCGGGCGTTTCTTGGGCGCTATCGGCGATAATTTCTAAAAAACTGCATCAGCGTAGCCCGCATCTTGATCTTCTCAACCTGACTGCCTGGCCGATGCTGATTGGCTCTGTGCCCATGGTGATAATCGCCTTGATTGTGCCTGCACCATCCATCCAATGGACTGGATATTTTATCAGCGCAGTATTATTCAATGTTATTTTAAGTGGCGCGCTGGCTTGGCTCTTGTGGTTATATGCTTTACAGCGCTTGCCCGCAGGCGTAGCCAGCATGGCATCTATGTTAGCGCCGGTGATTGGCGTTATTGCCGCCTGGATACAGTTAAATGAAGTACCTAACACATTTGAGTTGATTGGCATGCTACTGATTGCATTGGCTTTGGTGCAAATTTCAATTATCACCATGCGCAAACACCAGCCAGTGGACTTTGCGCAAGGTCAAGAATGAATGCGTTGTAAGTCTCAAAATGACAGCGTAAAAGTACTGTAAGCCTATGATAAAATGCATTGATATGTAAAAAATATCGATGTAAAAATTTTCAAGGAAACAGCATGGCAGGACATAGTAAGTGGGCAAATATTCAACATCGCAAAGGCCGTCAAGACGCCAAACGCGGCAAAATTTTCACCAAAATCATAAAAGAAATCACGGTTGCAGCCCGCTTAAGTGGTGGCGATGTCAACATGAATCCGCGCTTACGAGCCGCAGTTGCTGAAGCAAAAGAAGAAAATATGCCCGCAGATAATATTATGCGTGCTATTAAAAAAGGCACAGGTGAGCTGGAAGGCGTGAACTACGAAGAAATTCGTTATGAGGGCTATGGCATCAATGGGGCCGCCATTATTATTGATTGCCTGACCGACAATAAACAACGCGCAGTAGCTGATGTGCGCCACGCGCTGACAAAATTTGGTGGTAATTTGGGTACTGACGGTTCGGTTGCTTTTATGTTTAAACACTGTGGCAGCCTAGTGTACGAGCCAGGCATCGGCGAAGATAAAGTGATGGAGGCCGCACTGGAAGCTGGCGCGGAAGATGTGGTAACGGATGAAGATGGCAGTATAGAGGTGATTACTGCGCCAAACGATTTCATTACGGTGAAAGAAGCGATGGAAGCCGCAGGTTTAAAACCTGTATTAAGCGAGGTGACTATGAAGCCTCTGAATGAAGTGGAATTTACTGGTGATGATGCCATTAAAATGCAGAAAATATTGGATGCGCTGGAAGATTTAGATGATGTACAAGACGTTTATACCACTGCGTTAATTGAAAACTAGTGATTACTCGCATACTCGGAATCGACCCAGGCTTACGCAATACAGGCTTTGGTGTGATTGAAAAAACAGGTGAAAAAATCACTTATATCGCCAGTGGAACGATTAAAACTGCCAGTGGTAAAAAGAATAAAATTGAAGGTGAAGATGACAGGGAAGAGTTACCCGCGCGGCTGAAAATTATTCTAGATGGCCTGTTTGAAGTGATTGATACTTACCAGCCTAATCAAGTGGCGATTGAAAAAGTATTTGTGAATGTGAATCCGCAATCGACTTTGTTACTTGGTCAAGCACGCGGCGCAGCCATCAGTGCAGCCGTGATCCGCAATTTAACCGTGGCAGAATATACTGCGCTGCAAGTAAAGCAAGCAGTGGTGGGCAATGGGCACGCGCAAAAAGAACAAGTGCAGGAGATGGTTAAACGCCTGTTAAATTTGCCAGCAGCACCAAAGCCAGATTCAGCTGACGCGTTGGCGTGTGCGATATGTCATGCACATGGCGGTCAGGGTTTGGGTAAATTGGCGACAGCAGGTTTTAGAGTTAAAAATGGCCGGCTTGTTTAAACCAAAATATCATCGTGATAGCGCCTACTTATTTAATGTTAATCGCTACACATCTTTTGTATCGCACTATTAAAATTAAATACGCGCCTTCTCTGACTTGAATCTTTTATTTTTTAAAAGATAAATACTGAAGTATTAATGAAAAGATTAACATGATTGCACGACTAAACGGAATTTTGATTGAAAAAACGCCACCGCAAGTGGTGATTGATTGTGCAGGGGTAGGTTATGAAGTGGAAGTGCCGATGAGCACTTTTTACAATCTGCCAGAAGTTGGCGCAAAAGTGCAACTTTTGACTTATATGGTGGTGCGTGAGGATGCTC
The DNA here is from genome assembly GCA_040387095.1 of Pseudomonadota bacterium. Taxonomy (GTDB): domain Bacteria; phylum Pseudomonadota; class Gammaproteobacteria; order Burkholderiales; family Methylophilaceae; genus Methylotenera_A. Next base: position 3,163 of record JAZKEJ010000143.1, read on the forward strand.
AGTTGCTGTATGGTTTTGGCTCTGATCAAGAAAAAAGCACGTTTAAGCAATTGCTTAAAGTGAATGGCATCGGTGCAAAATCGGCTTTATCTATTTTAAGCGGCGTCAGTATCGAAGATTTAATTAACGCGGTTAACCTGCAAGAAGTCTCGATGTTGACTCGTATACCGGGCATTGGCAAAAAAACGGCGGAGCGATTATTGCTTGAGTTGAAAGATAAATTCTCAATTAACGGGGTCAGCAGTGTAGGCATAGCGCAACCAAAATCGGCGGCTAGCGATATACTCAATGCCTTGTTGGCGCTGGGTTACAACGATAGAGAAGCATCGGCGACGATTAAATTATTGCCCAAAGAGTTATCAGTTTCAGAAGGAATTAGGCAATCACTGAAATTGCTGTCAAAAACGGGTTAACTGTAATGGGTTAACGCGTTGAGTGAGCGATTAATCATGTTTTAAAAGGCCGTCATTTAATAATGATGGCTTTTTTGTGATGATTAGAATTGCTCACTTTTGCGCATTAAAAAGGTACAATTTGGCAAATTAGAACGCATTACGGCTTTGTATTACAAAATAGGGTTTGTATATGAAACATGGCTTAATCTCATTGTTTTTAATACTACTAATTGCTTGTGATAAGCAAGATGCTGCGACTGCATCGCCTGAAATGGCGCGATCTGCTGGGTCTATGGCAAAAATGGCGGCTGACGTAGGCGGTGCTGAGCAAAGCTTAACTGAAATGAGCGAGCCAATTAATGCAGATACCAAAAAATATATTGCGCTGCGACACCACTTGCAAATTGAGACAGCAGTCGAAACTATGCAGGAAAGTTTTGATGCTGCCGTAAAGCATTGTGAAGCGCTCAATTGCCAGTTAATAAGCGCAAACTATAACCGCGAAACAACTTATAGCCCGCCTTCTGCTTCTTTAAGTGTGCGTGTACCATCTAGAAATATCAGCGTTTTTTTCTCCGGATTGGCTAAAAGTGGCGAGATTTTGCGCCATGGACGCGACAGCGAAGACAAAACGATTCAAGTGGTTGATGCAGATGCACGCATAAAAAACCTAACCGATTTAAGGGATAGGTTACGATTAATGTTAGCTGATAAAACAGCGAAATTTAAAGATATTATCGATATAGAGCGGGAACTGGCAAATACTCAAAGCGAATTAGACAGCATCGTTAGTGTGCGTAAAATGCTGGCACTTGAAACAGACTTGATTGCGGTGAATATAGATTTTTCTGCCAGGCAAGGCATTACTGAACAAGGTTTTTTTGCACCAGTTGCGCGTGCGATTAAAAATGCAGGCCAGGTGATGATGGAGAGTTTTGCTGCTGTCATTACTTTTGTAGTGGGTTTAATTCCATGGTTAATCATCGGCTTGCCTTTAATTTGGCTGGTACGTAAGTACTGGATTAAGCTGAAATCGAAATAAAGCTTTCTGATAAAAAAGCAGCTAAAATAGTATAAATACTGCCAGGCAGAAATCGCCAGATGCAGCATCTCCACAAACGGTTGTTTTAGCATAAACATAAATAATGAAAAGTTATCTATATCAATTAATGTGTGTGGCGGCATGCGTGTTTGGTTGCTCTATGGCGCATGCAGAAGACACTTCCCCAAATATATTAACCGAGGATGACTATATCGGCGAAGTGCCGAAAGTACTGACGGTATCGCGATTGGCGCAAGCACCTGCGGATGTGGCGTCTGCGGTAACAGTGATTACCCGCGAAACAATCCGGGCAAGTGGAATCGTTGATTTGCCAGAGATCTTTCGCCTGGTGCCGGGCATGTATGTAGGCACTAATGCCGGCTATGTCTATAGTACCAATCATACGGTCAGTTATCATGGCCTTACATCGGCATACGCAGGCACAATGCAGGTAATGATTAATGGCCGCTCGGTTTACAGCCCTTTGTTTGGCGGGGTTAACTGGAGCGAGCTGCCCATTGCACTCATCGATATCGAGCGTATTGAAGTAACGCGCGGCCCAAACGCAGCTAGTTATGGCGCAAATTCCTATTTTGGCGTCATTAATATCATCACACAAACACCAGCTGAAACACCTGCAAATAGTGTGCTGGCCACACATGGCAATGGGCGTAACGAGGTATTTTATCGTCATGCAGGTAAACAAGGTAATTTTGGCTATCGTTTTACTGGGGGTTATCGGCAGGATGACGGATTAGATGATCGTAACGACTTTAAGCGCACACGCTTTTTGAGCACGCAGGCAGAATACCGACTTGATGCAAACGATAATCTTGAGTTTGAATTTGGTGTTACTGACGGCGCGCGTGGCGAAGGCAATATTGACGAAGATAACATTATATTTTTGCCGCGTACAAAACAGATTAACAATCATTTTGGGTTGATTCGCTGGCGACATAATATTTCGGATACCAGCGACTTAACCTTGCAGGCTTACCATAGCTACGATCGCTCGGACGATGCGACTACCTCAGTTAATCTAAGATCAATAATTGGTTCAGCTAGCCCTGCTTTGGCGGCTAGTTTGCTTAGTGATAATTTATTTATTAACAATGAAGTAGTACAGAAACGCACGGATATTGAAGCGCAACATACATTTACGCTGACCAACAATGCGCGGGCGGTTTGGGGCGCCAGTGTCAGGCGTGATTCTCTTTACGCGCCTTTTTATCTGGCGACCAGAGACACTGATCATTTTGATTTATCACGCTTGTTTGGCCACGTAGAGTTTCGCCCGCATCAAAAGCTCACTATTAATACAGGCGCAATGCTGGAACATAACGATTTTACTGGCACGGATATTTCACCCAGGGCAAGTCTTAACTTTAAGCCGCACGCAGATCACAGCGTCAGGCTGGGTGTTTCGAGTGCATTACGTACACCTAACTATGTAGAAGAAAAATTTCAAAATCGCTTGCTCATACCGACAAGCTTAGCCAATCCCAATGCGCTTATTTTTCAATACAGAGCCAATCAAGGCAGTGTACAGCCTGAACAAATCATTTCAACTGAGCTGGGCTATATAGGCAAAATAGGACATCTGCAGTTAGACGCAAGATTATTTAATGACCGTATTAACGATGTGATTAGAGATTCAAATCGGACTGATTTTACAGCGCCAGCAAATACTTTATTATTAAATCCCTTTCTGGATGCCAATATTACCACTACGGATAATAAGGCAAGTGCAGAAGTAAACGGCATAGAATTTCAGGCAAACTGGCCATTAAGTCGCGATACCAAGTTGTTGTTTAATCATGCTTATGTACACATCCGCGAAACAAAAGAGGGACTTAAACAAAATTACACAAAAGCGATGCCGCGCAACACCATCAGTGCCCTATTAACTCACCGTTTTAACCATCAATGGGATGGCAGTTTTGCCTATTACCAAACCAGCAAAGCTACCCTTTTGGGGGATGGCGATCCAGTCGATTTAATAAGAAAATCGGACATCCGGCTGGCGCGAAAATTTGAGTACAGTCGCCGCAATGGCGAAGTAGCCATTGTAGTTGAAAACTTATTTAATGAACGTTATCAGGAATTTGCTGACTACAATACCCTTAAGCGGCGGGCACGCATCAATGTCAGGCTGGATTTTTAATGAAATTTAATATGGAATGTAATACTAAAGTGATTAATTTTGTACATTAATGTAATCAGGATAAAAAATCTTTTAAAGAAAGTAACGCTATTTACGTTACTTTTTGCTATTTTTGGTTCTAGTATTTCACATGCTTATACGGGCGTTACCATTATATTAAGCGCGCCAACTCAAACCAATTTAGAGTTCGTTGAGCATTTTAAAGATGAACTAATCAGCTCTAAAAATGCTGCGCTACGCGTAACGATGATTGATTTGCTTGAAACAGACCAATTAGTTGTGGCCGAAAATAGTGAGTTGGTGATCGCGCTGGGCGTTAACGCGCTTGAGGCTGCCAGTAAATTAAAACATACCACTCCGGTGGTTGGTGTTTTTACGCCTTTACCAGCATTTAACAGGTTGCTTGCCGCTAGTAAGCGCGATTTAGGTAATTTTAGTTCAATCGTTTTAGATCAGCCTTATATGCGGCAGATGGTATTAATCAAAACTATCATGCCTAACGTAAGAAATTTAGGTGTTTTATTAGGTAAAAGTTCATCACAATATGCTGAATTAATTAAAGAAGCTGGCGAAAAAGTAGCGATAAATGTCAATGAAGAAAATATTGTTTTAGATGCTGATTTAATTCCTAAGCTCAATAAAATATTAGACACTAACGATGCGCTAATGGCGATTCCGGATCCGCTTGTATACAGTAGAGAAACAGCTCAGCCCATTTTGCTGACCACCTACCGACATCAAAAACCAGTGTTTGGCTACTCACGTTCTTATGTGCAAGCCGGCGCATTGGCTGCGGTGTATAGCAGTACAAAACAGCTGGCAAAGCAGGCCACAGAAATTGCAGTTAAATCACAAGCGGCACCTGGTTTATTACCGCCGCCGCAGCCACCAAAGTATTTTTCAGTCGCAGTCAACTATCAAGTGGCGCGCTCATTTAATATGGCAATAGAAAACGTCGATAAGTTACAAAAAAAAATAGCTGAAGCTGAATTAGCGCAATATGAAAATTGATATGGACAGACTAGACATCAATAATTTAGGTATCAAATCCAGGGTGATTCTACTAGGAACCATTCCTGCATTGTTATTTGCGATTATTTTGGCTGGTTATGCCATTTCCAATGTCTTTGGCATATTAAATCAATCGTTAATTGATCGGGGCCGCATTATCGCAGCACAATTGGCGCCAGCGGCCGAATACGGCGTGATTTCTGGTAACAGTCAAATTTTACAGAAATTAGTACAACAAGCACTTTCCAATGAGCAGGAAGTCAGAACAGTGCTGGTAGTCGATAATAAAGGTTTGATTTTAGCATTGAGTGGCAGACCACTTACAAAGGATCTAATTGATCGCATCAAAAAAGATAATTTAAAAGAATTTAAGCAGAAAAATGGCATTATTTTTACTTCGCCGATTTACCGTAGCTTGGTTGAAATTGAAGACTTTACCAGTGGACTCGATGCCGATTCAGCAGAAAAATCTGAAGTTAATCAGCAGGAAATAGGCCACGTTTACGTCGATTTAAGCAACCAAACATTACAAAACCTAAAGCTGGGTTTAATCACTAAAATCCTGTTAATTGGTTTATTCGGCTTAATCATCAGCGCATTAATCGCATGGCGGATTGGCCGCAACATTACCAAGCCTATTCAAGAAATCGCGCTGGCAGTAAATAGGGTAAGTGAAGGCGTTTTTGTGCAGACCATCACTGAAAATTCCAGCGGAGAATTAAAAACTTTGCAAAAAGGATTTAATTCCATGTCTTTTAGCTTAAAACAGGCTTACGAAAGCATGCAGGATAAAATCAATGACGCAACTAGTATGTTGCGCTATCAGGCACAGCACGATGATTTAACTGGTTTGGTGAATCGGCGAGAATTTGAAGTCAGGCTAGAGCGTAGCTTGAAAAGCGTGCATGAGTCGGGCGCTCAGCATGTATTCTGCTATATGGATTTGGATCAGTTTAAACTGGTGAATGATACCTGCGGCCACGCTGCGGGGGATGAACTGTTAAGACAAATCAGTGTGTTGTTAGCAAACAGAATGCGTGACCGAGATACTTTGGCCCGTTTGGGTGGCGATGAATTTGGTTTGCTGCTCGAAAACTGCAGCCTGTCTGATGCCAGCCAGATTACTAATACTTTATTAAAAATTGTGCATGATTATCGTTATATGCATGACGATAAAATTTTCAATATTGGCGTCAGTATCGGCATGGTTGTGGTCAATAAAAGCTTTACAAGTGTGAGTGAGATTATTCATGCGGCTGACTCTGCTTGTTACTCGGCCAAAAAAGCCGGACGCAATCAAAGTTTCTTGTTTAGCGCAGGCGATTTAGAAGTCACACAAAGGCGCAGTCAAGTAGAAGCTATTTTGGATATTACTGATGAAATTGACGATGAGCAGTTTATGCTGTTTTGCCAGCCAATTGTTCCGCTTTCATCTAATGTTCCAGCACAACATCATTATGAAATACTCATCAGAAAAATAAGTTTAGATGGCAAACTGATGTTGCCAACTTCATTTATTCCGTCCGCAGAGCGCTACCATTTAATGCCTAATATTGATCGCTGGGTCATAAAAAATACTTTTTCCGCATATCGTGAAATGCTGGATAGAAGCGATGAAAAATGTAATTATGTTTTTTCAATTAACCTGTCTGGCACATCATTAGGCGATAAAAGTTTGCTGGGTTTTATTCGCGAACAATTCGTGGTTTATGCCATCCCGCCCACCTCTATTTGTTTTGAAATCACCGAAACTTCTGCGATTGTGAATCTTAAAAATACCATTCAATTATTTACCGCACTTAGAAAATTGGGTTGTAGTTTTGCCTTAGATGACTTTGGTAGCGGCATGTCTTCCTTTACCTATCTAAAAAACTTTGAAGTCGATTATTTAAAAATTGATGGTGCTTTTGTAAAAGAAATGCACATTAACAAGATTGACCATGCGATGGTGCGCTCAATCCACAGCGTGGCAGAAGCGATGAATATTAAAACAGTGGCTGAATTCGTTGAAAATGAAGCAATTTTGAAAGAATTAAAAGCCATCGGTGTGCATTATGGACAAGGCATGCATCTTGGTTCGCCAGTCGCGATTAAAAAATTAATTGAGAATTTTTCGCAATTAAATACATAATAGAGTGTTTTAACGTTTCGTAAGCTTTAAATCCCATGATTGAAACAGATCGCTTGATTGCACCTGCCGCAGCCAGCCCGCAAGAAGAGGCGATTGAGCGCGCGCTTCGCCCAAAGGTCTTAGATGAATACGTCGGTCAAGAAAAAGCGCGAGGCCAGCTAGAAATTTTTATAAATGCCGCGCGCGCGCGTAGCGAAGCCTTGGATCATGTATTATTATTTGGTCCACCAGGCTTAGGCAAAACCACTTTAGCGCATATTATTGCCCGCGAAATGGGGGTTAACTTGCGTCAAACTTCAGGCCCGGTTTTAGAGCGTGCGGGCGATTTAGCTGCGTTACTCACTAATTTAGAACCCAATGATGTTTTATTTATTGATGAAATTCATCGCTTAAGTCCCGTGGTAGAAGAAATTTTATATCCAGCGATGGAAGATTATCGACTGGATATAATGATTGGCGAAGGCCCAGCCGCACGCTCAGTTAGGTTGGATCTACCGCCGTTTACTTTAGTCGGCGCAACTACCCGCGCGGGTATGTTAACTAATCCCTTGCGTGACCGTTTTGGAATTGTATCGCGCTTGGAGTTTTATACCGCGGAAGAATTAGGTCGCATCGTGCATCGCAGTGCAGGTTTGTTGGAAGTGCAAATCACCGCGACTGGTGCATTTGAAGTGGCCAAACGCTCGCGCGGCACACCGCGTATTGCTAACCGATTATTGCGACGTGTGCGCGATTATGCGCAAGTGAAAGCCGACGGCATTGTCAGTTCAGAAGTGGCAGATGCCGCGCTGAAAATGCTGGATGTGGATAGTTTGGGTTTTGATGTTATGGATAGAAAATTACTACAGGCTGTGCTGGAAAAATTTGGCGGTGGACCTGTTGGTTTAGATAATTTAGCCGCGGCGATTGGTGAAGAACGCGATACCATTGAAGATGTGCTAGAGCCATATCTCATTCAGCAGGGTTATTTAATGCGCACGCCGCGCGGTCGTATGGCGACCAGTTTGTCGTATCAACATTTTGGCTTGGATGTGCCAAAAACATTGGCAACAGGTGAAGCGTGGCAGCAGTAAAAGGGCAATCAAAAAAACAGTTTGACTGGCAAGTGCGCGTATATTATGAAGATACAGATAGCGGCGGCGTGGTTTACCATAGCAACTATTTAAAATACATGGAACGCGCGCGCACCGAATGGTTGCGCCATTTAGGATTTGAGCAGACTGATTTAAAAGATACATTAAACTCGCTTTTTTTCGTGCATAGCATGCAAATTGCCTTTAAAAAACCTGCAAAATTTAACGACTTATTGACGGTTACAAGCGAATTAACCACAATAGGTTTTGGTAGCTTTGTATTTTTACAAAAAATTCATTTAAATGCGCAAACGCTAATCGAAGCCAATATAAAAATAGCGTGTGTCGATGCATTGACCTTTAAACCCAGCAAAATTCCCAATCAACTTAAATTAAATCTGCAGCAATTATCAAGCGGCGTTACCGAATGCAGTGACCAAATGGAGCAAGTATGAGCGTAGCAAATGACATGTCTTTATTAACCTTAATCTCAGGCGCCAGCTTGCCGGTACAGCTAGTGATGCTGATATTGCTGATTACTTCATTATTTTCATGGTGGTATATTTTTATTAAGGTAGCCACCATTAAACGCGCCGAAACGGAATCGGAAGAGTTTGAAAACAAATTTTGGTCTGGTGGCGATTTAAATAAATTGTACGAAGGTATCACTGCCGGACGTCGCAAACCACAAGGCATGGCGAGTATTTTTGAGGCAGGATTCAAAGAATTTATTCGCCATAAACAGCAAGGAAAAATGGAGATATCTGACGTGATGGAAGGTTCTCGCCGCGCCATGCGCGCTGCTTATAATCGTGAACTGGATGATCTGGACGCGCATCTGCCATTTCTGGCATCGGTAGGCTCAGTCAGTCCATACATCGGTCTGTTTGGTACGGTATGGGGCATTATGAATTCTTTTAGGGGCTTGTCCAGTGTGGCACAGGCAACTTTAAGTCAGGTTGCGCCTGGTATTGCAGAAGCGTTGATTGCTACGGCGATTGGCTTGTTTGCGGCGATTCCAGCGGTAATTGCCTATAACCGTTTTGCTTCTAGTGTAGACCGATTATCGGTGCGATATGAAAGTTTTATGGAAGAATTTACCAACATCTTGCAACGCAAGTCATAGCGTTAGGAAATTAAAATGCGAACTCGTAAACGCCGCATGATGAATCAAATCAACGTTGTGCCTTATATTGACGTTACCTTGGTGTTGCTCGTCATCTTTATGGTAACAGCGCCGATGACCAACCCGGGTGTAGTTGATTTGCCCAAAGTAGGCCAAGCTTTAAAGCAAACTGGGGCGCCAGTTGTTGTCAGTATTAAAAAAGATGGAATGGCTGAAATTGACGGCAAAAAGTTGCAACGAGATGAATTGCTGTATGAGATTAAAAAACAGCTTGCAAGTAAAGAGCGCGCAGTCGTTGTAGCGGCGGACGAAAAAACTCAATACGGAAAGGTAATTGAAATAATGGATCTATTGAAGCAAGCTAAAGTAGATAAAGTCGGCCTGCTATTCAAGCCAGCCCCATAAGGATGGAAATAGAATTATTTACGTATCAATTAATCTATCAAGTAATCATGCACTAATCGCTTATGCGAATTGTTAATTTCAAAGTAACCATCAAATGTTAAGACGCCACGAAAATAAAGACTCATGGAAAGCAGGTGCGCTGGCGATTGCCGTGCATGTATTCTTGCTGGGCGCAATGTTGGTATCATTTAACTGGAAAGCCGCACATCCAGTTTTGAACGTGACAGAAGTTGAGCTTTGGGACAAGTTGCCTAATGCCAAACCTGTGATTCAACAACCACCTAAACCAGAGCCAAAACCGATTGTTGAAGAAAAGCCAGAGCCCAAGCCTGAAATTAAACCAGAGCCCAAACCAATCGTAGAAGAGAAACCAAAACCGGAAGAGCCCAAAGTAGATATTGCGCTCGAGAAGAAAAAACAAGAGCTGAAGCAGAAAGAATTAGTAGAAAAACAAAAAAAAATAGATGAACAGCGTAAAAAAGAGGTGCTGGAGAAACTGCAAAAAGAAGCGCGTGAGGATGAATTGCGCGAGAAAAAAGCCTTAGAGAAAAAACAAGCAGATGCACTGAAAAAAATTCAGGAAGATGCTCTATCTGAAGAAAATGCAGCAGAAAATAAACAAACAACTACAGCTAACGCAGCAGCCAGCGCCAGCGTAATTGGAGAATTTACTGATAAAATCAGGTCTAAAATTCGCGGTAATGTGAATAAAACTTTATGTGGAGATGGTAACCCAGAGTTGATTTTCGCTATTGGATTGCTACCAACCGGCGAGTTAAGCGGCGCACCTAGGCTAAAAAAATCCAGCGGCAATAGCGCCTGTGATGATGCTGTAGAGCGTGCTATTGCAGCATCACAGCCATTACCATTACCTTCTGATCCTGCAATTTATGCTAAATTTAGAAGCTTAAATTTAACTTTTAAGCCAAACGAATAATGCTAAATGAAATGTTTACGATAATAGATTTGAAACAATTTGAATCGTGTAAATAAAGCGTAAAAAATGTAACAAAGTGTAAAGTGGGTGGTATCAAAATCTGATTGCAGTAGAATTTGTGAAACTTTTTAAAATCCCAATAATCAATAGTTGAAATCAAAATACGATAGGCATAATGAATTTATTAAAAATAATCTCTATTTTCGTCAGTTTTTTTATCGTTTTCAACGCGCATGCAGAGCTTGATATAGAAATTAGCGGCGGCGGAGCACAGCAAATTCCTATTGCTATCACACCCTTTAGCGGCGCCAACTCAAAAGATAATATCAGCGAAATCATTTCAGCCGACTTAAAACGTAGTGGCTTGTTTCGAGTGCTGGAAACGCGTGGTATGGCTAATCTGCCAACAACGCCGGCACAAATTAAATATGCTGAGTGGACCGCGTTGCAAGCCCAAGCCTTAACGGTCGGGCAAGTTGAAAGTATTGCGGGCGGTAAGTTAAAAGTCAGCTTTCAGCTGATGGATGCATTAAAACAAACGCAACTTGCTGGCATGGATTATCAGATATCACCTAACCAAGTGCGTTCTACTGCCCATAAGATTGCAGATGTTATTTACCAGAAATTAACAGGTGAATCAGGCATATTTGCTAGTCGTATTGCTTATATTACGAAAAAGGGCAAACGCTACGTACTGCAAGTTGCCGATGCTGACGGTTTTAATCCGCAAACAGTGGTTTCATCCAACGAGCCGATCATTTCACCTTCCTGGTCGCCAGACGGTACAAAATTGGCTTACGTTTCGTTTGAAAAGAAAAAACCTATTGTATACGTACAGTCATTAAGCAGCGGCAGTCGCCAAGTTCTGGCTAATTATAAAGGCAATAACAGTGCGCCAGCTTGGTCTCCGGATGGCAGTAAACTAGCCATTGTGCTAACTTATGGCGCAAATTCGCAGGTTTATACGATTAATGTCGGTGGCGGTGGTTTGAAACAAATTACTAAAAGTAATGCAATCGATACTGAGCCAGTGTTTTCACCAGATGGCAATTCGATTTATTTCAGTTCGGATCGTGGCGGCAAACCACAAATATACAAAGTATCTTCTGATGGCGGTTCTCCAACACGAGTGACCTTTGAAGGTGCTTTTAACGTTTCGCCCAAGCTCTCGCCAGATGGTAAGTCGTTAGCTTATATTCGGAATGATGGCGGCAAGTTCAGAGTGGCCTTACAGGATCTAGCCACTGGGCAAGTGCAATTACTAAGCGAGGGAAGCCAAGATGAATCGCCTAGCTTTGCGCCAAATGGACGCGTAATCTTATATGCGACTAAAGTGAGGGGACGTGGAGCGTTGGCTGCAGTGTCGTCAGATGGCAAAGTGCGTCAACGCTTAAACGACGCCACAGGCGATGTGCGTGAACCAGCTTGGGGTCCGCTGAATTAATCTTAAATGAAGAGAGTTGGTATGGATAGTGCCAATTTTTGAACATTTGTACTAAACTTAAATTGTTAGCTTTATTTAATTAACCACACCCAATTTGGGTAATAAAACGGGAGAGTAATATGTATAAAACATCCACAATTAACACTAAATTAGCCATGGCTTTAGGCGTAGCTGTGCTATTAGTTGCTTGCAAAAGCACGCCAATCGCACCAGCAAAAGTAGAAGATAAAAGCACCGGTTCATCACAAACAGGTGCAAATGATTCTGGTGCTGATACCAGTGGCGTGAAAGAAGTAGTGATTGATAGCAACGCAAACAGTGGCAATAGTGCATTGCGCGACCCAAACAGTATTCTATCAAAACGCAACATTTATTTTGATTATGATAGTGATGTAGTTAAAGCGGAATATCGTCCTATTCTTGAAGCACATGCTAAATATTTGCTGGCAAACACTGACGCAAAAATGATTTTGCAAGGCAACACGGATGAGCGCGGTACACGTGAATATAACTTGTCATTGGGTCAACGTCGTTCAGTAGCCGTTAAAAAATCGCTTAATTTATTGGGCGTGCAGGATAAACAAATCGAAACAGTCAGTTACGGCGAGGAAAGAGCAACGCAAAATTGTACTGGTGAAGCTTGCGACAAAGATCGCCGCGTTGACATCGTGCACGATGGCGAGTAAGAAAATTGCTTAATCAGTTGATTAAAAATCTGATTCTACTGGTGATTGCTACAACGGCAATCACCAGCCATGCAGCTATGTTTGACGATAAAGAAGCGCGTAAGAAGATTTTAGAAGTAGAGGCCGCAAGTCAAGCCTCAATTAATGATTTGAAGAAAAGCCAAGACGCGATAGAAAAGCGGCTTGCTGCAATCGAAGCAGTTATACAGGGCCAAGGTTTGGCTGATATGCAAAACCAGATTGAAGGCTTAAAAAAAGAAGTTGCCAACTTAAAAGGCGAATTGGAAGTTGCAAGCCACAATATCAGTACAACGCAACAACGCCAAAAAGATCTTTATACCGATACTGATACAAGACTGCGTAAAATTGAAAGCAATGTTGTAGCTTCAGCGCCCGCGACTGTTGGCGATAGCAACTCAAGCAGTACACCGGCGCCAGTAGTAGAAGAAAAAGATGTAAAAGCCTTTGCCGATGCGGATGATTTGAGCCGCTCTGGCAAGCATAAGGAAGCTTTTACTGCATTTGATACTTTCCTGAAAGAATTTCCTGATAGCAAGCTTGCGCCAGATGCACTTTATGGAATGGGCTATTCGCAGTTTGCACTTAGAAATTATAAGTCCAGCATTGCCACGCAGCAAAAAATGATTGATTTGCATGCCGAAAGTATAAAAGCTCCAGATGCGTTATACAGCATAGCCAATAGCCAAATTCAGCTAGGGCAGGTTGCTAATGCAAAAAAAACCTTGCGTGATTTGGTCGCAAAATATCCAAGCGCAGACGTGACGCCAAGTGCGCAAAAACGGTTAAAAACGCTTGAAGCGCTGAAATAAATTCAACTTCAGTTTTAATTTAATTCACTTAAGTTTAGTGACTGTTGTTAAAAATTAATTTAAAAGAATTTTCGCGGTAAAATAACGCCAACTTAACGGTTGGCGTTTTGCTTTTTATGTATTCAAGCAGTTAAATAATGGCATTAAAAATTTACGAAATATTTTATTCATTGCAAGGCGAGACCAGCCGTTCTGGCCTGCCTACGGTGTTTGTGCGCCTAACGGGTTGCCCTCTGCGTTGCACCTATTGCGATACCGAATACGCTTTCAGCGGTGGGTCTAATATGGAAATCGTCGATATTATGACCAAAGTAAATGAGTTAGGTGCGCATTATGTAACGGTGACCGGTGGTGAGCCGCTGGCACAGAAACAATGCCATGATTTACTAAAATCTTTATGCGATACAGGTTACAGTGTTTCGCTTGAAACAGGCGGCGCAATGGATATTGCAAAGGTAGATAGGCGCGTATCGATTATATTAGACATAAAAACGCCCGCTTCAAATGAAGAGAAAAAGAACTTATGGAGTAATCTTGTGCATATTAAGCCCAGTGATGAGATTAAGTTTGTGCTGTGTAATCGCGCCGATTATGATTGGGCAAAAACCAAACTAAACGAATTTAAATTGCCGGAAAAATGTCCAGTACTTTTCTCACCCAGCTTTCATGATTTGTCAGGTAACGATTTAGCCAGCTGGATTTTGGCGGATAAGTTGCAAGTGCGCATGCAAATTCAATTACACAAGATTCTGTGGGGTGAAAAGCAAGGCGTATGACAAAAAAAACTGTTGTTTTACTTTCTGGCGGGCTGGATTCTGCTACTTGCCTGGCAATTGCAAAATCCCAGGGCTTTGAATGTTACTGCTTGAGTTTGGATTATCACCAACGCCATATTGCTGAATTACAGGCAGCCAATAATGTTGCCGCCACCTTGGGCGCAATCACGCATAAAACCGCACAACTCGATTTAAGTTTATTTGGCGGTTCAGCATTAACAGATAGCGCCATCGATGTGCCCATGTCGGAAACCATTGGCATACCGGTGACTTATGTACCGGCGCGCAACACCATTATGCTGTCATTAAGCTTGGCATGGGCCGAGGTGCTAGGCGCACAAGATATATTTATCGGTGTGAATGCACTGGATTATTCTGGCTATCCAGATTGTCGTGGCGAGTATGTGGCGGCATTTCAGCAAATGGCTAATTTGGCGACTAAAAGTGCAGTAGAAGGTCAAAAAATTACCATCCATGCGCCGTTAATTGATATGACTAAAGCACAGATAATCAGTTTAGGCACGCAACTTGGTGTGGATTACGCAATGACAGTTTCTTGTTATCAGGCAGATGATTTTGGTCATGCGTGTGGCAAATGTGATTCTTGTCGTTTGCGACGTGATGGCTTCGCGCAGGCAAATATAAAAGACCCTACACGCTATCAATCCAAATAAACATGGATTATTGTGATTAAATAATTAACATATAGTTGCGTAATAATGTAAGTGCGTTATAGTTTGCTCTTGTATCTCTTAATTTTAAAATCACAAAAATAATGAGCATCAGTCAATCCAATCAAGACGATAGCTGGCGCATAAAAATGTTAGAACAAGGCTTGGCGCATTTGGGTCAAGCCTTGATTATTGTTTCTAGTCGTGCAGAAGTTTTATTTGCATCCAACGCAGCAGAGGTGTTGCTTAAAAATCAGCATGGTTTAAGTGTCGTTAAGCAACAATTAACCGCAGATTTGTTACCCGATAATACGCGATTACAAAATGCAATTCGCATGGCAATCGATGCCAATCACACACAAGAAAACGCCATCAGCATTTACGTACATCGTGATCAACATCCTCGGCCATATTATCTTTCAATTAGCCGTATGCAAAAGCAAGTAGATGAACGCAGAGATGGTCATAGTGTATTGATTTTAATCAAAGATTTGAGCTTAAATTATGAGTTTTGGACAGACAGATTGAGCGCAGAATTTAATTTATCGCGGCGCGAGGTGGAGTGTGTCGTGCTGCTAACAGAGCGCAGAAGCAGCAAAGAAGTATCGGAAGTGATGGGCATTAGTACTGAAACCGTGCGGCAGTATATTAAAAATGTATTCAAAAAAATGGATGTGCAAAAACAGCATGAACTGGTCAGTTTGGCACTGGAATATCGCAGAAATCGCTAATTAAAGGTAATTAAGTTAACGTTTTTAAATGCTTAA
Organism: Pseudomonadota bacterium; assembly: GCA_040387095.1. Classification (GTDB taxonomy): domain Bacteria; phylum Pseudomonadota; class Gammaproteobacteria; order Burkholderiales; family Methylophilaceae; genus Methylotenera_A. The sequence continues at coordinate 18,621 of JAZKEJ010000143.1, forward strand.
ATTATAGCTAGATTAAATATTTTACTTGTCAATATTCTAGTTTTTAACGTATAATCCGCGCCTTTCTGCATAACCTTTTCTATTAAAGAGAAATATAGCTATGGTAGTGATTCGTTTATCTCGTGGTGGTTCTAAAAAGAGCCCATTTTACAATGTTGTAGTAGCTGACTCACGCAATCGCCGTGATGGTCGTTTTATCGAGCGCGTTGGGTTTTATAACCCATCCGCCAAAGCAAATGCAGAGGCTTTACGCATTGATGCTAGTCGCGTTACATTTTGGACTGGTAACGGCGCACAAATGTCTGACACGGTTGCACGTTTAGTTAAAACGCATGCTAAAGGCCCAGAAGCGGCATTAGCGGCTAAAGCTAAAGATGCAGCTAAAGCCGATGCAACAAAAGCCAAAGCAGCCGCATTAGAAGCAGAAAAAGCGAAAGCTGCTGCAGATGCTGCCAAAGCAAAAGCCGACGAAAAAGCTGCTGCTGAAGCTGAAAAAGCCGCAGAAGCCAAACAAGCTGAAGAAAATGCTGCTGCAGAGGCTGCAAAAGCAGCTGAAGCGACAGAAGCACCAGCAGAAACTCCTGCAGCTGACGCTTAATTGATTATTTGCTTAAGGCAGTCTTAAGCAATGAGTTTAGTTTCAATTAAGTCAGTAACAAATAATATGCCAGATAATTTGGTCGTCATGGGGCGCATTGTTGCGCCCTACGGCGTTTTTGGATGGCTTAAAGTGTTGCCCGATACCGAAACGCTGGATAGCTTGTTTGACTATGACAGCTGGTGGATTGGCAAAGACGATCATTGGCGCGAGCTGGAAGTTGTTGAAGCTAAAACCCATAACGATGTTTTGGTGGTGAAATTGCAAGGCATAGATGACCGCGATGCGGCATTTGCCTGCAAAGGTAAACAAGTAGCTGTGCCGAGAGATGCGCTACCAAAAGCCGCAGAAAATGAATATTACTGGTCTGATTTAATCGGGTTAACCGTTAAAAATCAGCAAGAAGTGCTTTTTGGGCAAATTACTGATGTGTTTGCTACAGGCGCAAATGATGTGATTGTAGTCAATGGTGGTGAGTTAAATAGTGAGCGAGAACGTTTGATTCCTTTTACGCCACAAGTGATTTTAGATGTAGATTTAGCTGCAAAAACCATACTAGTCGATTGGGATGCGGACTTTTAGATAGCAAAATAAAATGCGTTTTGATGTCATTAGTTTGTTCCCGGAAATGTTTGATGCAATTAGCCGATACGGTATTACATCAAGAGCATTAGAACGTAAGGTTTATGCTTTAAATGTGATTAATCCACGCGATTCTACGCAAGATAATCATAAAACTGTAGATGATAGACCCTACGGTGGTGGGCCTGGTATGGTGATGCTAGCCGAACCGCTGGCAAAATCGATCGATTTGGCAAAACAAAATCAGGCGGATTTGGGTATTAAATCGCATGTGATTCACTTATCGCCACGTGGTGTACCGCTAAATCACCAAAAAGTGATGCAACTGAGCCAAATGCGGGGTTTGATATTGCTGGCAAGTCGTTACGAGGGCGTGGATGAACGCTTGATTAGCGCTTTGGTAGATGAAGAAATTTCGATTGGCGATTATGTATTAAGCGGCGGTGAATTACCCGCCATGGCGTTAATAGATGCAGTGGTAAGGCAGTTGCCAGGTGTGTTGGGTGATGCAGATTCAGCAATAGAAGATTCGTTTGTAAATGGCTTGCTGGACTATCCGCATTACACACGACCAGAAGAGTATGAAAATAAAAAGGTGCCAGAAGTATTATTGTCTGGCAACCATGCAAAGATTAGAGAATGGCGATTAAAACAATCGCTGTTGCTAACAAGGGCGAAACGCCCTGATTTATTGGCCGCAAGGTCGTTGACGAAAGAGGAAGCTCGGCTGCTACAAGAAGGTATTAGAGAGCAGGAACAAGCTTCTTTACAATTAAAAGGAACGTAAAGGAAACAAAATGGCAGATATTATTAAAATGTTAGAAACGGAAGAAATTGCGCGTTTAGGCAAAACCATTCCTACTTTCGCCCCTGGCGATACCGTAGTGGTTGGTGTAAACGTTGTGGAAGGTACACGTAAACGTGTGCAGGCTTATGAAGGTGTTGTAATCGCGATTCGCAATCGTGGCCTTAACTCATCATTCATCGTGCGTAAAATCTCATCTGGTGAAGGTGTAGAGCGTACATTCCAAACTTACTCACCGTTGATCGCTTCAATCGAAGTGAAACGCCGTGGTGATGTACGTCGTGCGAAACTGTACTACTTGCGTGAGCGTTCAGGTAAATCTGCACGTATTAAAGAAAAATTAGTGGCGCGGGAAAAAGAAATTTTGGCGCCAGAAGCAAAAGCATAAGTCAGCTATATAGTCGCTGAATTCAGCAGGATTTATTGTTGAAAATTTAAAAGCCTTAAACAATGCGAATTGTTTAAGGCTTTTTTATTGGCTGTGTTTTTTCATTTCATTGTATTATTTAATTTGCTTTTGTTCTTTTCGTTTGCTTTCAGTTTATGGTTTAAGTTAAATTAGCGTATGCACAATAAAAGTCTATCGCAAACAGCAAAAAATAAGCAGCCATTACAATACGATGCGATAGTAACCGCGCCATTTGGTGCGGTAGGTATTGCGATACAGGGCGTGCAAGTGGCCATTGAATTGCTATCAAATGAACATGCAGTAAAACCTGCTGCACATAAGTTAACGGCAACAGTTGCCAATCAAATTACTGCCTATTTTGCCAACGCGCATAATGATTTTAATCTACCCTTAATTTATTCTGGCACGCCATTCCAGCGTCGCGTTTGGCAAGCCATTAGCGCAATTCCGTGTGGGCGAGTGCTCACTTATGGCGAAATAGCCCAGCAGATTGGCTCTGGCGCACGTGCGGTTGCCAATGCGTGCGGTGCGAATCATTTGCCATTAGTCATTCCATGCCATCGTGTGGTAGCAAAAAATGGGCTGGGTGGATTTATGCAAGGCAATAAAGATGGCGCTAAAATTAAAAAATGGTTGCTCAAACATGAAGGCGTTCTAATCAAATCACCTCAAAAAGTCAAAGCAGTTAAAAAGGCAAGTACGCTTGATAGATAGTGCCATCGATAAAGACAATAGTGAAATAGAGATTAATGGCGCAAGTCAAATTGACACTTTTATCGATCATCTTTGGCTGGAAGACGGCTTATCTAAAAACACCTTAGAAAGTTACCGCACGGATTTAAGCCAGTTCAATGCATGGCTCAATAAACAGCAAATCCAATTGCTCGCCGTCAGCCAAGGCGATATTCAACAATATGTAGCGGTCAAGTTCCCACAAAGCAAACCACGCACTATCAGTCGATTGATTGCCAGCATGCGACGATTTTACCGTTATGCGTTGCGTGAGCATTTAATTGAAGCCGACCCGACGCTGCAGATCGAATCACCCAAATTGCCACGTAGCCTACCCAAAAGCTTGAATGAACAAGAAGTGACTGAGTTACTGAATGCGCCAGATATTAGCCAGCATATTGGCTTACGCGATAGAGCGATGCTGGAGTTGCTTTATGCCAGTGGATTGCGCGTTTCAGAGCTGGTCACTATTAAAGTCACTGAAGTCAGCACACAAGATGGCGTAGTGCGCGTGACCGGAAAAGGTAGTAAAACGCGCTTAGTGCCAATGGGCGAAGAAGCGGCGGATTGGATAGATAAATATCTCAAATATGCGCGACCAGAAATTTTGCAAAAGCGACTTTGCGATGAGTTATTTGTAACGAATCGTGCAGAAATGATGACGCGGCAGGCTTTTTGGTACTTAATCAAACGTTATGCATTAATCGCCGGTATTCACAAACACATGAGTCCGCATGTATTACGCCATGCATTTGCTACGCATCTGCTGAATCATGGTGCAGATTTGCGTGTCGTGCAGATGTTGCTAGGACATTCGGATATTTCGACAACGCAGATTTATACGCATGTGGCGCGGGAGCGTTTAAAACAATTACATTCAGCGCATCATCCGCGCGGGTGAGTAGGACTTAACATATAATTTTCATCAATATTTTCAACTATTTTACTAGTGCCCCAAGCATCTAGAACCTCTTTGGCTTTGGTGTAATCTAAATCACTTACATTTACGGTCACTAGGCCAATAGCGGGTATTTCGCCAACACCGCCTTGTAAATAATCGCCGAAAACATAGGCGGGGATTTCTTGTTGTTCTAATAGGTTTTTGATGAGATGCGCTTCGATGCTGTTTGAGGCGTTATAGATGACTATCATTTTGTCAGCCTTTCTGTGTTTGCTAGATACTTTTTCGCCACTAGGCGACCCTATTTCTTTTGCGCAGCCAAAAGAAATAGGGGAAAGAAAAGGCTGCCCCATGCCGCTTTTCCCTTCGGACTTAGCTCCGCATATGGATGGCAACTGCGGAACTCGCGCTTTCAGCACTCAAACAGTCCTCGCCGCCTACCATCTGCCGCTCAAGCCGAACGCGCGGCAAAGGGGTCAAACAAAGTTACCTTGACCGATAGTTGCTTCAATTCTATTTTGCAACGCAACTTTAAAATCTTCTAACTTATCTTCTTCCCAAGTAACAAAGTTGTACTGACGATTATCAAAATGAATATCTTTGAGTTCAGATTTTTCACAAGTCCAAATAACTTGTAAGCCTAAACCTAGAGCAAATCCAGCTTCAAAATAAACCCCGCCTCGCTGTCCAGTAAAATCAGCTATTACAAACTTGCTTCGACGAAGCACAGCAATTATTTCGTCATCAATTCTATTGTTATGCTGATGCCCATCTATTCTTTGTGGTTTATATCTAGCATCTTTAATTGCAGGTTCAATTGCGGTAGTCCAAACAGGTAGAACTTTTGCATCAAACCACATAGCGCAGAAACCAATTTGGCTGTCTCTGTTTTGAGTTCTAAGTGAATCTAAGTATTCGTATCCACTTGGAGTTATTTGTATTCTTGCTAGCGTATTATCTAACATTCTGTGAAGGCTAAGAAAATGGACTGTCTGAGCAAGATATGTGTCAACTAAGTATATAACTTCATCTGGGCTTGCTGAATATGATATACCCAGCCAAACTTGAGAGTTAACATCAATATCTAATCTGTCAGAGATTGAGCTATTTATTTGATTTATACGTAATAATATTTTTCTGCTCTTTCGCTAACACTCGGGGTTGAAATATTCGACAAACTTTCAGCTAAATTGGTATCAATTTTGATGCCTTGATGTTCAAGAATCCATCCACTCGCATTTACAAACTGCCTGTCAATTAAACTTTTTGCGCGTAAGTTTATTTTTGCTTCATGGGTTATTTCGTAATTCCCACATCTTGGACATTCAACATAATCGCCCTTGCGACTGACTACAATATTTTCACAAATTGAACAATTGTCAGTCATGCATCCCTCTCAATCACAACACCCAAAGCCTTCAACCCTGGCAATATCGCAGGTTTAGCAACTCTAATTTTCACACTTAACGCTTTAAATTCACTAAAAATCAATTGGCAGATATGCTCTGCTAAGGCTTCAACCAGTTGAAAGCTGTTTTGCTTTAATGTTTCGCGAATGCGTGCAACTACCGCGCCGTAGTCAATGGTGTGTTCTATTGCATCGCTTTTGCCCGCTTTGCTTAAATCGACACCAATTTCAATATCCAAAATAATGGTTTGTTCCACCATGCGCTCCCAATCGGGCACGCCAAGTTTTGTTTGTACTTTTACTTGCTCTAAAAATATGGTGTCCATGATTTTTGCGATGGTTTAGAATGACGATGATTAAATTCTAACTGATTTATAGCTGCTTAAAGCTGTTTCTAAAAATGCAGATTTTTAAATCAGATAAGGCGCGAACCGAAAAATTAGGCGCGCATATATGTGATATGTAAGCGTAATTTTTTGGTGAGTAACGCGGTATGATGACAAAATATGCTTTTTTAAAGATGGCTTTATGAATGAATTAGGTTTTATTCCTGTAACCCTTATCCCCATCATCTGGATTGTGGCGGCTTATTTGCTGGGTTCTATTGCGTTTGGTATTTTGGTGAGCAAATTATTCGGCCTGCCCGATCCGCGCACGGTGGGTAGCGGCAATATTGGCGCGACTAACGTTGCGCGTAGCGGCAAAAAATTACCGGCCATTTTAACCTTGCTGGGCGATGCGTTCAAAGGCTGGTTTCCGGTTTGGCTGGCTTTGCAGTCTGGTATGTTGATGTGGGTGGTTGCTTGTGTTGGATTAGCGGTTTTTTTCGGGCACTTATTCCCGATTTATCACCGTTTTAAAGGCGGTAAAGGTGTGGCGACTGCGCTGGGCATTATGCTGGCAATCTCGTTTATGCTAGGTTTAGCGGCTTTAATCACTTGGGCAATCGTGTTTGCAATCTCGCGCTACTCGTCTTTGGCGGCGATTATTGCGGCGGTTTTATCACCCTTTTACGCGTGGTTATTGTTGCCTTATAAAGATTACGTCATCATGATGTTGGTGATTGCTGTGCTGCTGGTTTGGCGACATAAAAGCAATATTCAAAAATTGCTGGCAGGCACTGAATCTGGCTTTGGAAAAAAGTAAAAGTTAACCATAAGTGATGGTTAACTTTTATTGCGCTTGCAATGATGGTATTTGCAGCTCAGCTAAATCCCATCGCGGTTTAACGCTAACGCTATAATTTTGTTGTATTTTGCCTGATTGCGTTTGTGCTAAGCGCATTGCTTCCAGTCGCATGGCGCCAGCAAACGCAATCATCGCGCCGTTATCGGTGCAAAATTCCAAGCGCGGATAACTCACTTTGCATAATTTGCGTTTGGTCGCCGCATTTAATTTTTCGCGTAATCGTGTATTGGCGCCCACGCCACCAGAAATCACTAAATTATCCAAGCCAGTTTCGCGCAAAGCGCTCATGCATTTAGTGGTTAAAATTTCAGTGACTGCTTCTTGAAATTCCCAAGCAATATCGGCCTTAATCTCATCAGTAAGCGGTTGATTATTATTGGCTAAAGTGAGTACAGCCGTTTTTAAACCGCTGAAGCTAAAATTCAAATCTTTGCTGTTTAGCATCGGTCTTGGCAGCTTAAATTGTGCTTTGCCTAAATCAGCAAGCTTTGCCAATGCAGGGCCGCCAGGATAGCCTAAGCCCAGTAATTTCGCCGTTTTGTCAAAGGCTTCGCCAGCCGCATCATCCAGCGTGTCGCCCAATAATTCGTATTGACCTATTCCATCAACGCGCATTAGTTGCGAGTGTCCGCCTGAAACCAATAACGCCACAAACGGAAACTGTGGCGGATTTTCTTCTAATAACGGCGCAAGCAAATGTCCTTCTAAATGATGTACACCAACGCTGGGAACATTGAGTGCAAAGGCCAGTGACTGCGCAATGCTAGTGCCAACTAATAATGCGCCAGCTAAACCCGGGCCTTGCGTGTAGGCAATTCCGTCAATATCTGCCAGTGTTTTGTTGGCCTGTTTTAAAACCGTTTCGGTTAATGGCAACGCGCGCTGAATGTGATCGCGTGAGGCGAGTTCTGGTACCACGCCACCAAACTCTGCATGCATGGCCACTTGCGAATGGAGCGCGTGGGATAATAAACCGTACTGCGTATCGTAAAGCGCGACGCCAGTTTCGTCGCAAGATGATTCAAAGCCTAAAACCAACAAATGATTATTCCTAACGTGAATGGTACAAAATATGCGGTATTTACAATTAACTTGCACCATTAATGATGTAAATGCACAAAATCATTGAACAAAAGCAATTATACGATTAAAATGGCGGACTTTTCTTGAGTTCTGAACAGAAGCCTGCTCAATAGAAACTTAAGTATCATTTTAAAGTATTTGCCGATAAGAGAGAACGAATGTCTAGTGTACGTGTAAAAGAAAATGAGCCGTT
>JAZKEJ010000144.1:0-1400 GCA_040387095.1 Pseudomonadota bacterium
TGGGGTCGCGCTGGTGACAAAGTGGCGGATGCCATGATGAAACAATTGCGTGAAGAACCTGTATTAGACGCAAATGGTAAGCAAGCTAAAGACAAAGACGGTAAAGCGCTTAAGCAAGAATCGTTTAATGCGATTTACATGATGGCCGACTCTGGTGCGCGTGGTTCTGCAGCTCAAGTACGTCAATTGGCTGGTATGCGCGGTTTGATGGCGAAACCAGACGGTTCTATTATTGAAACGCCGATTAAAGCGAATTTCCGTGATGGACTGAACGTGTTGCAGTACTTTATTTCTACGCATGGTGCACGTAAAGGCTTAGCCGATACCGCATTGAAAACAGCTAACTCAGGTTACTTAACACGTCGCTTGGTGGATGTTACGCAAGATTTGGTGGTAACAGAGCATGATTGCGGCACAACTGAAGGCTTGGTGACAAAAGCCTTAGTTAAAGGTGGTGAAGTAGTTGAGCCATTGCATGACCGTATTTTAGGCCGTACAACAGTGTTCGATATTCTGCATCCAGAAACGCAAGCGGTGATTTACACAGCGGGTACTGTATTAGGTGAAGATGAAGTTGAAAAAATCGACGCATTAGGTATTGATGAAGTTAAAGTGCGCACAGCATTAACTTGCGATACACGCTACGGTATTTGTGCAAAATGTTACGGTCGTGATTTAGGTCGCGGCAAGTTAATTAGCATGGGTGAAGCAGTGGGTGTGATCGCTGCGCAATCGATCGGTGAGCCTGGTACACAGTTGACCATGCGTACCTTCCACATTGGTGGTGCGGTATCGCGTGCGGCTTCTGTATCGTCTGTTGAAAGTAAATCGAACGGCGTATTGAGCTTTACATCAACAATGCGTTATGTGACAAATAACCGTAGCGAGCAAATTGTGATTTCACGTAATGGTGAAGTGATTATTGCGGATGAAAATGGCCGTGAGCGTGAGCGTCATAAAGTGCCGTACGGTGCGACATTAACAGTAACTGATGGCAAAACTGTTAAGGCTGGTCAAGTGTTAGCAACGTGGGATCCGCATACCCGTCCAATTATTACGGAATATGCAGGTTTCATTAAATTTGAAAACGTTGAAGAAGGTATTACGGTTGCCAAACAAATTGATGACGTAACAGGCTTGTCATCATTGGTGGTTATCGATCCTAAACAACGTGCTGGCCAAACCAAAGGTTTGCGTCCGCAAGTTAAATTATTAGATGCTAATGGCGTTGAAGTGAAAATTGCAGGTAGCGATTTGCCTGTAAACGTAACATTCCAATTAAGCTGCATTATTACGGTTAAAGATGGTCAAGAAGTAGGCGTGGGTGAAGTGATTGCGCGTATTCCACAAGAGTCATCTAAAACACGTGATATTACCGGTGGTTTGCCACGCGTAGCTGA
>JAZKEJ010000145.1:0-2254 GCA_040387095.1 Pseudomonadota bacterium
ATTGAAAAACAATTTGGTAAAGGCTCAATTATGCGTATGGGCGATGCCGATATTGGTGAAGACATTCAAGCTGTTTCCACTGGTTCGCTTGGGTTAGATATAGCGCTTGGCATCGGCGGCTTACCGCGCGGCCGGGTGATTGAAATTTACGGTCCAGAATCTTCAGGTAAAACAACGCTGACACTTTCTGTAATTGCAGAAATGCAAAAATTGGGTGGCGTTGCCGCTTTTATTGATGCGGAACATGCGCTAGACCCACAATATGCGGCTAAATTAGGCGTTAATGTGCCTGATTTACTGATTTCTCAGCCTGATACTGGGGAGCAGGCGCTAGAAATCGTTGATATGTTAGTGCGCTCAGGTTCTGTGGATATTGTGGTGGTTGACTCGGTTGCGGCTTTAACGCCACGCGCCGAAATCGAAGGCGAAATGGGCGATTCACATATGGGTCTGCAAGCGCGATTAATGTCGCAAGCTTTGCGTAAACTGACAGGAAATATCAAACGCACCAACACCATGGTGATTTTTATTAACCAGATCCGCATGAAAATCGGTGTGATGTTTGGCAGCCCAGAAACCACCACTGGTGGCAACGCGCTTAAATTCTATGCATCCGTGCGCTTGGATATTCGTCGCACTGGCGCGATTAAAAAAGGTGACGAAGTTATCGGCAGCGATACACGCGTTAAGGTAATCAAAAATAAAGTGGCGCCACCGTTCAGGCAAGCTGAATTTGAAATTGTGTATGGTGAAGGTATATCACGTCTGGGCGAAGTAATTGAGCTAGGTTCAAACCTAAAGTTTGTTGAAAAAGCAGGCGCTTGGTATAGCTATAACGGCGAAAAAATTGGTCAAGGTAAAGAGAATGCCAAAGAATATCTACGCGAGCATCCAGAAATGGCTGCAGAAATTGAAGCAAAAATCCGTGCTAATGCTAAAAAACTGGCAGACGGTATGACAGCGCCTAGAACTGAAGATGATTAATATTCGCTTGGCTTAAAATAAGCCTTTTAGGCTAAAAATATGTTTAACAAATCTAGTGCGCCTGAAAAATCTTTGCGTCAGCGCGCACTGGAGTATTTAGGTAAACGTGAATATTCATACAAAGAGTTAGAGCGAAAACTTAAGCCCTACCTTGATGAAAATGACGACGCAGAAAGCATCACTGCCATTTTGGAAGATTTTAAAACGCGTGGTTGGCTGTCTGATAAGCGTTTTACTGAACAAATGGTGCATGCACGCAGAGCAAAGTTTGGTAGTAGTAAAATTGTGCATGAGCTGCGAGAAAAAGGTGTCGATAGTGCATTAATTGAAGCTGCAGTTGAACAATTGAAAGAAACAGAACTCAATAGCGCAATAGAAATTTGGCGTAAAAAATATAAGCAAGCGCCTGCAGATCGCAATGAATGGGCAAAACAAGCCCGTTTTTTACAAAGTCGCGGTTTCAGCTTTGATGTAATTAAGAAAGTAATGAATAATCCGCAAGAAAACGATGATGATTAAATACAATCTGTCATCGTTGTTATCAATAATGACGGAATTCCATTTGAAAGCACTCTATTTTAAGAGCCTAGATTTTAAGCGCTAGTTTAAAAGCAATAATTTGCAAGAACTGAAAAATGACCACTCAATCAAGTAATCCTCACTCCGTTTCTGGCAAGCCGCCCACCACTAACGAAATCCGCCAAGCATTTTTAGATTTCTTTGCCTCTAAAGGCCATGAGATCGTTGCGTCCAGTTCATTGGTGCCGCATGGCGACCCTACACTGCTATTTACCAATGCGGGCATGAACCAGTTTAAAGACGTGTTTTTAGGGTTTGATAAACGCAGTTATACGCGTGCGACTTCATCACAAAAATGTGTGCGCGCAGGCGGCAAACATAACGACTTGGAAAATGTCGGCTACACCGCACGCCATCATACTTTCTTTGAAATGTTGGGCAATTTTAGTTTTGGCGATTATTTCAAAGTTGAGGCTATTAGTTACGCGTGGGAATTGTTGACCGAAGTATTTCAACTGCCAAAAGATAAATTAACAGTCACTGTTTATGCAGACGATGACGAAGCCTACGATATTTGGCACAAGACGATTGGTGTTCCAAAAGAACGCATTATCCGCATTGGTGACAATAAAGGCGCACGTTACGCATCCGACAATTTCTGGATGATGGGCGACACCGGCCCTTGCGGCCCTTGCACAGAGATTTTCTATGACCATGGCGACCACCATTTTGGCGGCCCGCCAGGCAGTCC
>JAZKEJ010000146.1:0-1146 GCA_040387095.1 Pseudomonadota bacterium
TTGCATTTAAGTCTTTTAATTCAGTGGCTTTTGCCGCTGCATCGATTTTGTCTTGCTCATTTACTAGCGCGTAGCCTGTAATTTTCTTTTCAATTTTTACTGCCATGTTGTTTCTCCTTGCGGGCGATTGCCCTCACAATTTTTTCACATTAATTGAGATGTTTTAAAACGTCGCGTGTGCAGTGAAGACTAGGCGCGTTTGAATTTTTAACCGGAATGTACAAGTAGTACATGAGGATTGAAAATTCAAACGCAACAACGTATTCATAAACTAAGCAGTTTTAAATATCTCAATTTAAAACTTGCCGTAATAGCCTTCTTTCAACGCATCGTATAAGTTAGCTGCACTATGAATTTCACCATCGTATTCAATCTCTTCATTACCTTTTACTTCTAACTCTGTACCGTCATCTAGCGTAAATTTGTAGGTCGTGTTTTCCAGATCTTTCTCGGTCACCAACACGCCCTGAAAGGCTTCCGGGTTGAACCGGAATGTTGTGCAACCTTTCAAACCTTTGTCATACGCGTAGAGATAGATGCTTTTGAAGTCTTCAAAGTCGTAATCGGTCGGCACATTAATGGTTTTCGAAATCGAGCTGTCGATCCATTTTTGCGAAGCCGCTTGAATATCCACGTGCGCTTTCGCCATGATGGTGGAAGAATCCAGGAAGTAATCCGGCAGCTTTTCATCTTCTTTATCGCTGAACGGCATTGCTTTTGGGTTAACTAACTCGCGATATGCCAGCAATTCGTAAGAGAATACATCGACTTTCTCTTTGGATTTTTTACCTTCGCGAATCACGTTACGTGCATAGTGGTGCGCAAATGATGGCTCGATACCGTTGCTGGCGTTATTTGCCAAGCTTAAAGAAATCGTGCCTGTTGGCGCGATTGAGCTATGGTGCGTAAAGCGCACGCCTTTAGTCGCAATTTGGTTACGCAAACCTTCTGGAAACTGCTGCATATAGCGGCTGTATTTACCTAGCAATATTTTACCCGCAAGTTTTTGGCCAACTTTAATACCGTCTGCCGCCATTTCCGGACGTTTCGCCAGCATGTCTGCAGTAACTTCAAATTTCTCTTCCATAATCGGCGCAGCGCCTTTTTCATCGGCCAATTGCACGCCGATTTCCCAGCCCACTTCTG
>JAZKEJ010000147.1:0-3364 GCA_040387095.1 Pseudomonadota bacterium
TTTATCCGGTGACGGCGGTACCAGAAAAATTCCGCCCTTTCATCATGGCAAACCCGCTCACTTTTGTTATTGAACAAGCGCGAGATATACTGATTTGGGGGCATCTACCTGATTGGATTGGCTTAGGCATTTATACCATTGCTGCAATTGCCGTTGCGTGGGCTGGCTTCGCCCTGTTTCAAAAAACCCGAAAAGGCTTCGCTGATGTCCTCTAATCAAAAAACCTTACCGCCCACCTCACCTAACGTAGTATGGCATCATGCAACTGTTACTCGCTTACGCCGAGAAGCGCAAAATGGTCATGCTGGCGCTGTTATCTGGTTTACAGGCTTATCAGGCTCAGGAAAATCAACCTTAGCACACTCAGTTGAAGAAGCTCTACACCAAAAAGGCTGCCGTACTTTTGTGCTAGATGGCGATAACGTGCGTCATGGCCTCTGTGGTGACTTAGGGTTTTCAGTAAAAGATCGGCAAGAGAACATACGACGTATTGGTGAAATGGCCAAACTCTTTATGGAAGCTGGCATTATTGTATTAACAGCCTTTATTTCACCTTACCGCGCAGACCGCAACCGTGTGCGTAGCATGGTTGGCCCAAACGACTTTGTTGAAGTTTACTGTGAAGCTTCTATAGAAATTTGCGAAAATCGCGATGTTAAAGGCCTTTATAAAAAAGCCCGCGCTGGCGAAATTGCCGACTTTACAGGCATATCTTCACCCTATGAATCACCAGAAACGCCTGAACTAAGCTTGAATACTGGTGAATCGAGTTTAGAAGCATGTGTGCAGCGTGTTATGCAAGAAATAGCAAGCCGCGGCATCTGTACATTACAGCCTAGCGCAACACTTGAATCACAAAGCATCAACCAATTGGAATGCAAAGATGACTGATATAGCCATTCGCGTCCAAAATCTCAGCAAGTGCTTCCAGATTTACGACACTCCACGTGATAGGCTCAAACAGTTCATTATGCCGAGATTAAGGCGCATAGCAGGTAAAAAATACAAGCAATACTTTCGCGAATTTTGGGCATTAAACGATGTATCTTTTGAAATCAAAAAAGGTGAAACAGTTGGTATTATTGGGCGCAATGGCAGCGGAAAATCCACCTTATTACAAATTATTTGCGGCATACTTACACCCACTAGTGGTGCAGTACAAACTAATGGGCGCATAGCCGCATTATTAGAACTCGGCTCTGGTTTTAATCCGGAGTTTTCTGGCCGTGAAAATGTGTATATGAATGCAGCGGTTTTAGGGTTAAGCAAAAGCGAGATTGATGCACGTTTTGATGATATTGCCGCCTTTGCAGATATTGGCCAGTTTATAGAGCAACCAGTTAAAACTTATTCTAGCGGCATGATGGTAAGATTGGCATTCGCGGTTGCCATTAATGTTGACCCTGAAATTTTAATTGTTGATGAAGCATTATCCGTCGGTGATGAGCTTTTTCAGCGCAAATGCTTTTCCCGTATTGAAGCCATTCGCGCAGGTGGTGCAACTATTCTGTTTGTTTCACATTCTGGCGGGCAAATAGTTGAACTTTGCGACCACGCGATCCTGATGGATTCAGGAGAAAAACTGACAGTTGGATTGCCAAAACAAATCGTGGGGCGATATCAAAAACTGCTCTATGCGCCATCTGATAAGCGTGATGCGATTCGAGAGCAAATCCGCCAAGCAGACAAATCGGCAATGGAAAATGCAAATCCAGTGGAAACCAGCTTAAGTAAAACGGTAGAGTTTGTTGAAAATTCACAAACTCAAGAAGAGTATTTTGACCCAAATCTTAAGCCAAGTAGCACAATTGAATACGAATCTCATGGAGCTTACATTGAGACACCAACCATACTTACCTTGTCTGGCCAACAAGTTAACAATTTAGTGCGCGGCAACACTTATCGTTATGCTTATTCCGTGCGATTCACCAAAGATGCAAGCAATGTGCGATTCGGTATGTTAATTAAAACTACTTCTGGTGTCGAATTGGGTGGAGGTGTGTCAGCCAATAATTCTAAAGATACACTAACTCATGTATCTGCAGGAGCAATCTGCCAAGTCGAATTTACATTTTGTTGCGCGTTAAATCAAGGCGTTTACTTTTTAAATGCTGGAGTAGTTGGTGATATACACGACGGTGAAAGTTATCTGCATCGCTTAATTGATATTGCCATGTTTAGGGTCATGCCTGATTCCGAAGGCTATACGACAGGCGTAGTTAACTTTGGGTGTTATCCTGAAATTGAATTACAGTAATAACTAAAGTTTAAGAAGTACTAATCATGAAATTTAAAAAAAATAAGTTAATTGTTGTATTGGGTATGCACCGTAGCGGAACTAGTGCGATTACGCGTGGGCTGCAAGCATTGGGCGTTAATCTTGGCGAAACACTTTATGGTGCCATGCCTGGCGTTAATGAAAAAGGGTTTTGGGAGGATATTCACGTTAATACACTTAACGTTGAAATGCTAGGTGCCATTGAAAGTGATTGGGCCCATGTAAGCGCAATAAGCGAAAACGATGTGAAAAAATTGCACGATCAAGGTTACTTCCTTCGTGCAACGGAATTGCTAGGAAAAAAGGTTAACATCTCGCCTATCTTTGCCTTCAAAGACCCCCGTGTGGCAAAACTAATGCCCTTCTGGAGGGAGGTTTTTGCCAACAGTCAGTTCGATGTAAGTTATGTATTAGCCATTCGTAATCCACGTAGTGTAGCCATGTCTTTGATGAAGCGAGATGGTCTTGATGCAGAGCAGAGCTATTTGCTTTGGATGAGCCATGTCCTTACGAGTTTAACTTTCAGCGCTGATAATAACAGGGTGCTTATTGACTATGATCGGCTGATGCAATCCCCTGATCATGAATTATGTCGGATAGCAAACGGTCTTGGATTAGAAGTCAATTCAACAGAGTTACAAAGATATAAAAGTGAATTCCTTGAAGGTGGGTTAAGACATACAGTTTATAACTTGAATGACTTGTTGCTTGATACAGCTTGCCCACAAATTGTCCGAGAAATTTATCCTGCACTACTCGAAGTTGCATCGGATCGTTCAGGATTTGATGCGTTAAAAGTTAAGGTTGCTCAATGGACTGAGGAATTTGAACGCTTAAAATCACCACTTATGTTAATAGACAAACTTATCTTACATAGGTCTTTGATTAATCAAAAAATTACAGATCATGACAGTCAAATCGCTAGTCTTAATCAAGCCATTACAGAACGCGACAATCAAATCGTCACTCTTAATCAAGCCATTACAGAGCACGACAGTCAAATTGGCAATCTAAATCAAGTCATTACAAATCGTGATAGTCAAATAGTCAATCTTCACAACTCAATATTAGAGTATCGCAGCAGTA
>JAZKEJ010000148.1:0-5648 GCA_040387095.1 Pseudomonadota bacterium
TGGAGACGCTGTGCTGACTTGGCAAGTAAATAAAGGGGTAACTAACTGGAAAACAAATGGCCGTTTGAATATTGCGAATTTATCTTTAAAAGATCCGACCAGTATAATGAGTAAAACCATGCATTTGACAGGTAATTTATTGAGTGACGGCAGTTTTTCTGCTTCTAGCAAATATCCAGGGCAGTTAAGAGAACACTTGCAAGCCAATTTTAAATTTAAAATCAATAATGGGGTGCTGCATGGGTTGGATTTGGTAAAGGTAGCAAGTTTGCTGGTTAAGCAAAGTGAAAGCGGCGGACAAACACAATTTGACGCATTTTCTGGCTTGTTGAAGATATCTGGCAGACAGTATCATTTGCAGAATTTGAATATAAGTTCTGGTTTGTTAGTCGCGACAGGGCAAGTTAAAATTAAGCCGAACAAGGCGTTGGATGGTATGGTGGCGGTTGAGCTTAAAAATAGCGCTAGCTTGGTAGCTATTCCTCTCAATGTTTCTGGCACGGTTAACAAGCCAGTCATATTGCCCTCTAAATCAGCGTTAGCAGGCGCAGTTGCAGGTACGGCCATTTTAGGGCCTGGCGTTGGTACTAGCGTTGGCATCAAAGCCGCAGGCGCATTAGATTTTATTAAAGAATTATTTGGTGCTGATGAATAACTATTAAAAAAAGCAAATTTAGGCTAAGCGAAAGAAAGTAGGTCATATGCTTGATATTTCGGTACCTTGGTGGGAGCTGGTTGTCAGAGGTATAGTTGTTTATGTGTTCCTGATTTTGTTGCTGCGTATAACCGGCAAGCGGCAGATTGGTCAGCTGTCTCCTTTTGATTTAGTGTTATTGCTCATTTTGTCCAACGCCGTGCAAAATTCGATGAATGCAGGGGATGATTCGCTGATTGGCGGTTTAATAGTAGCCACTACGTTGGTCGCGGTGAATTATTTGATAGGTTTAATAGCGTTTAAGAGTAAAAAGCTGGAAGTGATTCTTGAAGGCAGGCCGCAAGTCATTATTCATCACGGTAAGCTTTTTGAGGATGTGATGGATGAGGCAAAGCTGACACGAAATGAGTTGGACTCAACTTTGCGCCAGTCTGGCTATTTTGAAATTAAAGATGTTAGGCTAGCAATACTTGAGAATAACGGAACCGTAACAGTTCAAGGCTACGACAAGAAACAGCAGCAATAAAAAACACCTTCGAGAATGTCTTTTTTTATTCTCTTAAGCGGTTAAGAGAATAATTTAGTTAAGTGCTTTCTCAATTCGGTCTAATGCATTGCGAAGATTTTCCATTGAGGTTGCAAACGAAATGCGGAAATAGCCTTCTGCGCCAAATGCAGAACCTGGCACCACAGCCACATCAAATTTTTCCAGTAAGTATTCTGCAAAAGCCATATCGGTTGCCGCATCAATTTTGCCTGCTTTGTGCAAGCTGGCAATGGCTGAGCGCGCATCGGGGAAGGCATAAAACGCGCCGCCAGCCATTAAGCAACTAAGCCCTGGCATTTTATTAAAGCGCGCAACGACATAAGCGTGACGTTCTTTAAATGCCGTTACCATCGGTTTAATGCAATCCTGCGGACCGCTTAACGCTGCTTCTGCCGCATATTGCGAGATAGAGGTCGCGTTGCTGGTCGATTGGCTTTGTAAAATCTCCATTGCTTTAATAATATAAGCAGGGCCAGCCGCGTAACCGATACGCCAGCCTGTCATAGAATAGGCTTTAGAAACACCATTCAGCACGATGCAACGGTCTTTTAAGGCTGGCGTTGCATTTAAGATATTGTAAAATTTGTCACCCGTTAAGTTGACGTGTTCGTACATATCATCGGTGGCAACTAACACGTGCGGATGCTTTAACAGCACTTCGCCCAGCGCTTTTAGTTCTTCTAAGTTATAAACCGCGCCAGTTGGATTTGATGGCGAATTAAACATCACCAGTTTGGTTTTTGGCGTAATTGCCGCAGCTAATTGCGCCGGCAATAATTTAAAGCCTTGCTCAATACCGCATTCAATAATCACCGGCACAGCTTCGGCAACTAGTGCGATATCTGCATAACTCACCCAATATGGCGCGGGTACGATGACTTCATCACCTTTATTTAACACCGCTAAACATAGATTAAAAATAGTCTGCTTGCCGCCAACGCCAACAATCACTTCATTTATCGCATAATCAAAACCGTTTTCAGTTTTAAATTTAGTTAAAATAGCTCTCTTTAGCGCTGGAATGCCGCTTACAGGCGTGTATTTGGTATAGCCTGCATTAATCGCTGCAATTGCGGCATCTTTAATATGCTGTGGTGTATCAAAGTCTGGCTCGCCAGCGGCTAAACCAATAATTGGACGGCCTTCCGATTTATATTTGGCTGCTTTGGCAGTAATAGCGAGCGTGGGTGATTCTTTGATGCTTTGTACGCGAAGAGATAAAACATGCGTCGGCAAAATCTGAGACGAGTGGGCCAAAATGCGCTTTCCTTAAAAACGGATTAATGTTAACCAATTGAACAGGCGCTATTTTACGCATAAAAATAGGATTAAGGAATGTGCAATTAACAGCTATTTTAAAGAAAAAAAGACCGCAAAATGCGGTCTTTTTAAGGTTAATAACATTTACATTTCTAAGTGTTTTGCATGGCTATAAACGGTTCAAATCAGCATTCACGACTCAACATTCATTTGTGCAGCCCATAGCTTCTGCATATTCAATGCCTAAATTTTTATTAATATCATTTAAAGCCAGTTGAATACGATGCATTTCAGCTGCGTCGCCTTTGGTTTTTGCAATAATGCCTAGATGCACTAATGCCTCAAAATGACCACTGTCAAGTTTGATTGCTTCCTGGTAAGCATGCTGCGCTTTGTCTAAATTGGCTAAATTCTCGTTTGCCAAACCAAGTGCATACCATGCTTCGGAATTTTTGGGTTCTGCCTGCGTCCATTTTTCAGATACAGCTGCTAATTTAGGCCAATCTTGGCGAGATTCTGGCACAGCAGCTTGCATATAAAACGGCTTTTTATCTTCGTCTTCTTCCCACAGCGCTTTACCTGTGACTGGAAACACGGTTGTTTCAGGCTCTTTCTCTAGTTTTTCTAACCATTCAATCGGTAATGCATAATGAATGCTGCCGCCGATTCCTGATGTTTTAAAAGTATTAATTCCGACTAAACGGCCTTGCATATCAAACAAGCCACTACCACTAGCGCCCATCATAAACTTTGCCGTGCTGCGGATTATTTTTCCATTATCAGAATCAAATAGCGTTTTAACTACACCGCTAGAAGTGAGCGGGGCGGGCACACCATTGGAATGGCCGATTGCGGCCACTTCTTGACCACGTTTTAAGTCAATACTTTTGCCAATAGCTACTGGCTTAAAGGGTAAAGAAAACGCTGTAACCAGACATAAATCGTGCCAAGCATCCACCTTAACGCCAGTAATTGGATATGTATCTTCGCCACGTGAAACCCAAGGTTGTTTTGTTGCGCGTAACACATGGCAATTGGTTAATACTTTATTTTCGCCCACCACAACACCTGAACCATAAGCCAAACCACCAGTTGTGTTGTAACCACGAACCATCACAACCCCCCAAAAAGCATCCATCATTTTGGCAGTTTCAAACGCAAAAGCAGATGAAGTAGTGGCAAATATTGCCGTTATTAACACTAAAAAACGCATGAAAAATCCCCTAGGCTAAATTTAATTGTGATTGATTATTAATTAATTGATTAATGATTTATTCTAAATAGTTAATTCTGATATGAAAGACTGTGTTTATTTAACATTAGTTCGTTACCTAAATAATTTACTCTTCAGCAGCAATTACGCATATTAACTTGTAATCAAATAAAGTACATTTAGATGCAGAACTGCTAGAATTAAGGTCAAATTTTTACAGATAAGCTTAGGTATTAACGCGTGTTCGTCACATTTCCCAATAGCAAATACCAGTTACATCAACCTTTTCCGCCAGCTGGCGACCAGCCACAAGCCATCGACAAATTAACGCAAGGCATTAACGATGGCTTAAAGTTTCAAACGTTGCTGGGCGTCACGGGTTCTGGCAAAACTTACACCATGGCCAATGTAATCGCGCGTACAGGCAAGCCAGCGATTGTGATGGCACCTAATAAAACACTGGCTGCGCAGCTGTATAGCGAGTTTCGCGAGTTTTTCCCGAATAATTCGGTGGAATATTTTGTCAGTTATTACGATTATTATCAGCCAGAGGCTTACGTTCCTTCGCGCGATTTATTTATCGAAAAAGATTCCAGTATTAATGAGCATATTGAGCAGATGCGACTTTCTGCCACCAAAGCTTTATTAGAGCGCGAAGACAGCATTATTGTCGCGACTGTTTCGGCGATTTACGGTATCGGCGATCCTAGTGATTATCACGGCATGGTTTTGCATCTTAAACAAGGTGAGAAACTCAGTCAGCGCGATGCGATTGACCGCTTAATCGGCATGCAGTATGACCGTAACGATTTTGATTTTAGTCGCGGCTGCTTTCGGGTGCGCGGCGATGTGATCGACATATTCCCTGCAGAAAATAACGAAACCGCAGTGCGCGTCAGTTTGTTTGATGATGAGATTGAAACCATTACATTGTTTGACCCATTAACAGGACAGATATTTAATAAAATTCAACGCTTTACAATCTATCCTTCAAGTCATTACGTAACTCCACGTGAGACCACAGTTAAGGCAATTGAAAAGATTAAAAAAGAGTTGGTCGACCGCGTGGCTTTTTATATTAAAGAAGGCAAATTGGTCGAAGCGCAGCGCATAGAGCAACGCACACGATTTGATTTGGAAATGTTGAACGAGATTGGTTTCTGCAAAGGCATTGAGAACTATTCGCGTCATTTATCTGGTCGTAATCCAGGCGATCCGCCGCCGACGTTGATTGATTATCTGCCAGATGATGCTCTGATGATTATCGATGAAAGCCATGTCACCGTGCCGCAAGTGGGCGGTATGTTTTTGGGCGACCGTTCACGCAAAACTAATTTAGTGGATTACGGCTGGCGCTTGCCATCGGCCATGGATAATCGGCCGCTTAAATTCGAAGAGTTTGAACGCATTATGCGTCAATGCGTATTTGTTTCTGCCACGCCTGCTGAATATGAAAAGAACCATCAACAGCAGGTGGTGGAAATGATTGCACGGCCAACTGGTTTAGTCGATCCGGAAATTATTGTGAAGCCTGCGGATACGCAAGTGGATGATTTGTTAGGCGAAATAAAGCTGCGAGTGGCCGTGGGCGAGCGCGTACTGGCAACGACCTTAACCAAGCGCATGGCAGAGGATTTGACCGATTATTTAAATGAGCACGGTGTCAAAGTGCGCTATTTGCACAGTGATATTGATACGGTTGAGCGTGTAGAAATTATCCGCGATTTGCGTTTGGGTGAATTTGACGTATTGGTGGGTATTAACTTGTTGCGCGAAGGTTTGGATATTCCAGAAGTATCGCTGGTTGCGGTGTTGGATGCTGATAAAGAAGGCTTTTTACGTTCAGAACGCAGCTTGATTCAAACCTCTGGTCGCGCAGCGCGTAATTTAAACGGTAAAGTGATTTTTTATGCCAATAAAATCACGCGCAGCATGAAAGCGGCGATGGACGAAACCGACAGGCGCAGAAAAGT